>JALGTJ010000061.1 GCA_029821415.1 Candidatus Zipacnadia bacterium | reverse complement strand
GCTATCCCCAGTCCATATTCGTTCAACATAATTCCAGAGTATACATAGCCGCCATCTTTGCCCGGCAAACGGCTCCCTACTCCCCAAGGAATAGCACCGGGCGCAAGCGCGACATGGGCAACTGGTCCACCGAAGGTGTACGCCGCCATCTGGGCGGGTGTGCCCTGTTTCAAATGCTCAGAGAGCCGGAAGCTGCCATGACTTTGCAGAGGAGGCAGGAACGAGGGAAAGTACGGAGAGTGGGCACCAAACGAAAAATCACCAACCTCCTGCTGGAGCAGCGGCATCTCCTCAATTCCGAACAGAAGCGGCAAGTCAGCGGGAAGGTACTGCCACGAACCGCTCTGCCGCAAGCCCGCCCCTAAGTCGGCAACAATCGCTCCTCCGTCCCGGACGTACTCGCACAGCCGGGCAACCGCCTCTGGCGGCAGATCAAGTGCCAAGGGAGCAGCAATAAAGCTGTACTGCTCCAGGTCCACGTCGGGATCCTCCAGCGCCGCAACAGTGAGATAGTCAGTGAGTCCAAAACGGCTGCCGCACCGAAAAGCGTTGAACAGATAGTCCGGTTCGCCTTCGGAAAAATCAGAGATGTAGCCGTAAACAGGTAGATCCCCAATTTGATGCCCCCCAGCATACGGTTCATACAGGAAAGCTGCCGCCGGCTTCGGTGTCACTGTGAAAATGTGACGGCGCAGGGCAGGGCGGATAACCTGAGCCAGTTTGCTGTCGGTCAGGGCCGTCGGACTGGGTGGGCCACCCTCCCTTGGTAGCAAACCGCTAACAACTAATCTCTCATAATTATCAAGGCCAATGCCCACCACACCGTGCAAAGCTGCCTGGTTGATCCATCGCTGGAGCGCATCTTTGCTGTAGATAGACTCGCCTGGTACTGGCACTCGCAGTGCCCGCACCACTTGAAAGCGCCCCGCCTGACGAGCAATGTCTATGGCGTGGATGTTGTGGGCAAGTTTGTCAAGCTCAAGCTCATCTGGGGCAATCGCCGGGATAACAAAATCATAACTGTCCGGCACGGCTGTCAAACAGCGATACAGACGAATACGCCCCGTGAACAGAGGCGTATCTGCGTCAGCGCTGCGCACTTGCCGCGCCCACAGCTCCAAGACAGCGGCAAACGCCTCGCGCTGGTAATCCGCCAGGTCAATTGAGGGGAGGCCCACACCAAAGGGCTGCTCATCATCCAGCACGGTCGCTTGTTCAACAGTGATCTGCGTCCAATCGCCGAAACTGGTACCCCATGCAGCATTCAGCGCCTCAAGTGTGCCGTAGCGCTGCTGAAGATACTGGATGAAACCGGCATCGGTATAGCGAACTCTATCTCCAACATAGTCGCCCATCGCCCAGCCAGCCAGCGCCGGAGCATCCTTCAGAGGCACCACTACCTCCGCGACGACTTTGGCGGCGTAGGCTACCATCTCGGGGTCGTCAGCAGCTATCGCTACCGGCCCCGGCGGAACAGTAGGAAGAGCCACAATAACCTGGAGGCCAGCTCGGCCGGCTTCAACGATCTGCCTGCGGATATCGGCCAGAACAGAATCGTAGCGAGGGGGCACTTCCAGGTAAAGTGTGTTTAGTCCAATGGCGGCGGCCACTTCTGCCGCACCGTCGCCCTGCAGGCCGTACGCAAAAACAAAAGGGCCAGCCTGCGCATAAGTGACCACGCAACTGGCCAATATCACTACCGCCGCCATCAGTGTTGCTATTTTGTTCATAGCACGGTATACCGGACCACCTGGTTGAGAGGGCGGGGCGTTATTCCCCTCCGTTGGGTGCTGCCGAGAGCTCATCAGTCCACTCATCCTGCGAGGCCAGTGCATCACGTGCTGCTGCCTGTTCAGCCCTCTGCTTGCTGCCGCCGCGCCCGGTGCCCAATACTCGGCCTGATAGACGCACCTCGACATCAAAGACCGGGTCATGATCCGGGCCAGTTCGGCGCGTAACCACATATTCAGGCACCACGTGAGTCAGCGACTGGCACAGTTCCTGAAGAGTGGTCTTGGCATCCCGGAAGCTCTCATCCTCAACGTCATCAATGATACTAAGGAAGTGAGCGATGACGAACTGGCGGGTTCGTTGGTAACCGCTGGACAGGTAGATCGCGCCCAACAGTGCTTCCAGCGAATCAGCCAACACCGATGTCTTATGCCGCCCTCCAGTATTCTCCTCACTTTGCCCCAGGCGCAAGTATGGACCCAATCCCAACTTGCGAGCCACATTGGCCAGATTAGCCGTCTGCACCACCGCTGATTTTGCTCTGGTTAGCCACCCTTCATCGGCTTGGGGGAAGCGCTGATACAGCTCCCCAGCAATTATAGCGTCCAGCACTGCATCGCCCAGAAACTCCATACGCTGATTTGATTCATAAGCCGCGCCGCCATTCTCCCGAACATACGAAGCATGAGACAGCGCCTGTTCCAGCAGGTCAATATCCAGGTCGGCGATCCCCAGCGCATCAGCTAACTGCTGCCATCTGTCATCGTTGCACATGATACTATTCGCTGCGCCTGTCCCAAAAGAGCTATCCAAATCGGGAAACGATGAGGACTGCATTATGGCCACCGAAGCCGAAGGAATTAGACATCGCCACGTCAACGTTGGTTGTGCGGGGTTCTCCTCGGACAATATCCAGGTGTTGCGGGATAGATTCATCCAGGTTGTCACAGTTTACCGTATGGGGAATTAGGCCATTACGGATGGCCAGCAGGCAGACCACCAATTCAGTAGCACTGGTTGCGCCCAATTGATGGGCGTGGATTGGTTTGGTGGACGATACGGGCACACCATCGGGGAAAGTAGCTGCTAATGCCTCGGCTTCCATGGCATCGCCGTCGGGAGTCCCTGGCGCGTGAGCATTCACGTAATCAATGTCGGCCGGCTGCAAACCGGCGTCGTCCAGAGCTGCCTCCATAGCCAAACAAGCACCAGTGCCCTTCGGATCGGGCGCTGTGATATGCCAGGCATCGGCGCTGGCACCATAGCCAATCAGCTCACCCCAGATCGTCGCACCGCGGGCCTGAGCGTGCTGAAGCTCCTCAAGTATCAGGATTGTACTGCCCTCCCCGACCACAAAACCATCTCGATTCCGATCGAAGGGTCGGCAAGCCCGCTGGGGATCATCGTTACGTGTGGACACGGCCTTAGCTGAGGCAAAACCAGCTATAGCCGTAGGCGAGATGGTTGCCTCAGCGCCTCCCGTTATCATCACTTCTGCCGCACCCCGCCTAATTGTGACAGCCGCCTCACCAATGGCGTGGCCACTGCTGGCGCAGGCGGTGGCAATGGCACTATTGGGGCCACGCGCACCAGTCTGCATCGAAACCATGCCCGAGGCCATATCAATGATCATTTTCGGTACCAGGAACGGTGAGACACGCGAAGGGCCACGGGTCAGCAGAATCTCATGCTGCTCCTCCCAGGTATGCATTCCACCTATGCCTGACCCGATCAGCACTCCCACCCGATCGCGGTTCCCCTCGGTTATCTCGAGCCGGGCGTCGCTCAGGGCCAGACTGGTAGCGGCCAGCGCAAACTGCACAAAGCGATCACAACGCTTAATTAGCTTACGATCAATCCAGTCGGTGGGATCGAAATCACGGACCTCGCCGGCGATACGCACATCATACTGACTGACATCAAACTGTGTGATGGGCCCAATGCCCGACCGACCCTCGCACACAGCCTGCCAAAACTCGTCGGGCGAATTGCCGACGGGCGTGATCATCCCCACCCCAGTTATAACTACCCGCCTCTTACTCATGATGAGCTATTACAGGCTCCCAACTATGGTTCTCAGCAATCCACTGGCTCCAGTACACACACAGACGAGCACCAAGATAGTCGGCCACCGACCGAAGCTATCCAGTCACACCCTGTTCTTCAAGATAGCGAACAACAGCACCGACCGTTGTAATCTGCTCGGCATCCTCTTCGGGAATTTCGTCAAGATCAAACTCATCCTCCAGAGCCATAAGCAACTCTGCCTTATCCAGCGAATCTGCCTTCAGATCGCCATCAAAGGTAGCATCCTCAGTTACCTGACTTTCGGGGACCGCTAACTCACGCACTATTACTTCTTTGACTCGTTCAAACAATGCCACTCAAGCTCACCTACCTATCAGAGTTTATATGCTGCGAGAATTATATCAGATTCTGCTGGGAACTTCTACATCACCATTCCGCCGTCAACGGTAAGGACCTGCCCAGTGATATAAGCTGCCTCCGGCCCTGCCAGAAAAACCACCGCCGCAGCGACGTCTTCTGGCTGACCTGGACGCCCCAACGGTATCCGCCCCAACATCTGTTGGCGGGCTTCGTCGGAAAGCCGGGCGGTCATCTCAGTCTCAATGAAACCGGGAGCTACTGCATTACAGGTGATCCCGCGGCTACCCAGCTCCTGGGCAGTGCTCTTAGTCAGAGCAATCAATCCGCCCTTGGACGACGAATAGTTAGCCTGCCCGACGTTTCCGGTCAGCCCCACCACCGAGGCGATATTGATAATGCGCCCGCGACGGGCCTTAACCATGGGACGAGCCACTGCCTTGGTACACAGAAATGCTCCCTTAAGATTCACGGTCAGCACTGCATCCCATTGCTCCTCGGACATACGCATCAGCAGATTGTCCTGGGTAATCCCAGCATTGTTTACCAGGATGTCAATCTGGCCAAATCTGTCCATAACCGCTGTGACCATTGCCTTGACTTCGTCCTCAGAAGTGATATCGGCCACCGCCGACATAGCTGCGACACCCCGTGCCTCTATCTCCGCAGCAACTTGCTGGGCACTTTCTGCCATCACATCATTGACCACCACATTAGCGCCATGCTCGGCGAGAGCTAAGGCAATCGCCCGCCCAATGCCCCGTCCCGAACCAGTTACCAAAGCCACTTGGCCTTCCAGTTGCAATCGGCTCACCCCCTTACTAAGCTAACTTTGCCAACACTTGTTCAATGGCCTGCACCCCAGAGGTGTCCATAGCCTCGACAGTATCGTCAATCTTGTCCATCATCTTGGTCAGCACCCGCTTGGGACCGACTTCCACAAAAACTTCGCTACCCATGTCAATCATCCTGTGGACGGATTCCTCCCAGTAAATGCCGTGGTCAATCTGCCGTGCCAATGCCTGCGTAATACCCGACGCGTCACTGCGAGCAGTCGCATCCACATTAGAGACAATCGGTACACGGGCATCACTGATACCAGCTCCATGCAGATATTCACCAAACCGCTGGGCAGTACCTCGCATCAGCGGCGAATGAAACGCGCCACTGACCTTCAAAGCTATGCTGCCTTTTGCCCCCCGTTGTTTAGCAAGCTCGCAAGCTTGCTCCACCGCCGACACTGTCCCCGAAATGACCACTTGGCCCGGACAATTGTAGTTAGCAGCTACCAGCACCTGACCACCGCCCGCCTCCTCTACCACTGCCTCAACAGTCTCCCTTTCCAGGCCAATTATGGCAGCCATCGTCCCGCCGACTCGTCGCCCATCTTCTGCCATCAATTCTCCACGACGTCGCACCAACTGCAGTGCACTTTCAAAGTCCAGTGCGTCGGCGGCCACCAGCGCCGAGTATTCACCAAGACTGTGCCCTGCTACCACATCAGGCTGTAAGCCCTGCCCCTGGAGCACCCGCAGCACTGCTACACTATGAGTAAGCAGAGCCGGCTGAGCTACTTCGGTAGCCATCAGCTCCTCCGCTGGACCCTCCCTCATCAGTAGGGATAGCTTCATACCCAGCACGGCGTCCGCCTGCTCAATTACCGCCGCAGCCTCTGGATATTGCTCGGCCACATCAACGCCCATGCCGACATATTGCGAGCCCTGACCGGGAAAGATGAAGGCAATCATAATTGCAGGTGTATGCTTAGGCGCTCCCTAACTGCTCGCGGACAATCTTCGTCAGTGCCGGCACCACCTCAAACAGATCGCCAACGATGCCATAGTGAGCAACTTCAAAGATGGGAGCAGCAGGATCAGTATTGATAGCCACAATACAGTCGGCTCCGGACATACCCGCCAGATGGGCGATATAGAGCCGAGGCTGGACGGTGCTGCCAGTTTGACCGACCTGGTGGTAGGGAGCTATCCAGCCATCGTCTACCGTCGGGCGCGACGCCCCTACTACTCCACCCAGCGCGTCGGCTAATTCTCTGATAATAGCGAAGTTCTCCGGCTTCTTAAGCCCCCGTCCGCCTGAGACAATAATATCTGCGTCCTGAAGATTTACCTGCCCCGCGGCCTCATCGCGAGCGACATCAATAATCTTCGTCATTATTGAATTCTCATCAAAGCTTACGGGAACTTCCACTATTTCAGCAGTATGTTGCGGTGGGGACTGCAGTCGCTGCATA
>JALGTJ010000060.1 GCA_029821415.1 Candidatus Zipacnadia bacterium | reverse complement strand
GCAGTCACCGGCGGTCTGGCCGCCACCGGACTGCGCCCGGTGGCCTATACCGAACCTTACCCGGGCTGGTGTATTTGTGCGCTGGGAGACACCGATCCTAACATGGCCGAGATCGTAAAAGAGAAGCTGTTGGAGCTCAATTGGAAATTCTTGGCTGATAGAAGAGCTCTTCGCTCCGCCGATGTGGCTGGTTTTGTGGAAGCCCGTGATGAACATTATGACATTGTGCGCCAACTGCTGGCTGACCTGGAAGTTCCCTACTGAACTTAATGTTGTGCCTATGTGTCCTATAAACGGTGATAACTCTCCTCTGAGGAAAGAGAAGACCAATATATGAATGCGCAGCAACTAGGCGAGAACGTTAAGCAGAAGTTCGGCGCTAAAGTGATTGACTTCGAGACACTGGGGTCAGATCAACTCTACGTAACCATCAGTCCCGATAGCCTGGTGGAGGTGGCTGAGTATCTGTACCGGAACGAGGGCTGTCGCTATGTCATCAACGGTGGGACTGACCGGCGTCAGCAGCGCGATGCGTTTCTGATCACTCATTTCTTCGCCCAGGATGAAGAGAAGATCTATGTTGCCATCCACACTGAGGTAGAGCCGGATAACCCGCAAGTGGACTCTATCACTCCTGTGGTGCCCGCAGCTAATTGGAGCGAGCGCGAGACCTACGATATGATCGGGGTAGTGCCGGTGGGGCATCCTGACCCTCGTCGGCTGGTGTTGGCCGACGATTGGCCGGAAGACCTTTTCCCACTGCGGTATGACGTTGAGCACGGCGTGAAGCCTCCGCCAGTTGAAGGGCTTGCGCCCGAGCGCCTGGAGCCACCGGAAGGTGCCAGCGTCGTACCAATTGGTCCGTATTTCCCGGTCCTCGAAGAGCCAGCGTACTTCCGTGTCTTCGTCGAGGGTGAGACGGTAGTGGGTGCGGATTATCGTGGCTTTTACTGTGGTATCTGCGGCTATGTCCACAGTTGCTCCTATTGCCAGGCAGTGGAACGAGCTGCCGGCATTGAAGTACCAGAGAGGGCAGAGTATATCCGCACTATTATGCTGGAGTTGGAGCGATTGGAAAGCCACATGCTCTGGCTGGGCATTGCCGGTCATATCATCGGTTTTGATACCGTGCTGATGCAGACCTGGCGGATGCGTGAGCCGCTGATGTGGCTATGCGAGCGGATTTCCGGCAACCGCAAGACTTACGGGATGAACCTGGTCGGTGGGGTGCGCCGGGACATCAAGCCGGAGATGTATGACGACGTTCGCAACGTCATAGACAAGATCGGCGAGGAGTGGGCTGAACTGGCCGGGGCCATTCCCGGTGACACCACGCTGATCACCCGCTTACAGGGCACCGGAATCCTCACCACCGAGACAGCCCGAGAGCTGGGAGCAGCCGGGCCGACCGCCCGCGGCTCGGGCCTGGCCATTGATGTTCGGGTGGACCACCCCTATGCCGCCTACGACCGGCTGGAGGTTACCAAGTGCGTCCACGATAGCTGTGACAATTTGGCGCGGGTGCTGGTGCGGATAGAGGAGACCCTGGATTCCATTAAGATAATTCATCAGGCTTTGGACGAGATGCCCGACGGGCCGATAATGGCGGAGATTGATGAGGAACTTCCCGCCGGACGCCAGGCCATGAGCGCAGTGGAAGCGCCGCGCGGTGAGGTCTTCCACTGGGTCCTGACGGGCACCGAGAACCGTCCGGAACGCTGGCGGGTGCGTGCGCCTACCTATGCTAATTTGCAGAATGTCCCGCCGATGCTGGAGGGCAATGCGCTGGCCGATGTGCCCATCTCCATTGGGAGCTATGATCCCTGTTTCTCCTGCACCGAGCGAATGGAAGTAGTGGATGTCAACTCGGGGCAAGTGCGCGTGTATACTGAAGAGGAGTTCCGGGCCGAGTACGACCAGCCCAGGGACGAGTGAAGTGTTGGCCAAGATGAAATCAGCAAATAGCCGGTAAGTGGGACTACTGTTGGAGGTTTGATCAAAAGTGATTGCCAGCAAGCTCAAAGAGGCAATTCTATCGTTGCGGCCCGGACGAGTGACTTTGAAGTATCCGTTCGAACCCCATGATCCAGAAGGGGATTTTCGCGGCTATCCTGAGCTTGACACTGACAAGTGTATCGGCTGCGGAGGCTGTGCGGCGGTCTGTCCGGCGCGGCTGATAATGATTCAGGATATTGACCAGAACACACGGCGGTTGGTGCGGTTGCTGGAAAGATGTATCTTCTGCGGGCGCTGCGCCGACGTTTGTCCGGAGGATGCCATAACGATGACCAAGCGCTTCGAGCTGTCAACCGACAGCGGGCGCGAGGACATGGTGGCGGAGTGCGAAGTATTCATGGCCACCTGTCAGCGTTGCACCCGCTGCTACGAGCCACCGACGCCGCTTGACAGAATTATGGAGCCGGGCTTCCGTGATGACGAAATCAAGCGCGGGGGTCAGGATTCGCCCTATGAACCAGTTAAGTCAGAATAGAACCGGCGTCCAGCTGTGGTAGGAGGCAGACAATGTTCAAAGAGCTGTGCCAGAAGTCCTTTCCCAAGTCACTGTGGGTATACCACTGCAACGTGGGGGCCTGCAACGGCTGCGATATAGAAGTCATTGACGTGCTCACCCCGTACTATGACGCGGAGCGCTTCGGAATCAAACTGGTGGCCTCCCCGCGTCATGCCGATGTTCTGCTGGTGTGCGGCCCGGTCACTCGTCAGGTAGTTCCCGCCCTTAAACGGCTGTACGATGCTGTGCCTGATCCTAAACTGGTTATTGCCATCGGCTCCTGCGCGGTAGGCGGCGGTATCTGGTTTGACAGCTACAATATCGTCGGTGGCGCTGATACTATTCTGCCGGTAGATTACTACATCCCTGGCTGCCCACCTCGGCCTGAGGCTATCCTGCACGGTATCGCCGTAGCTCTAGGACTGGCTGAGAAAGAAATAGAGTCAGTTCACCTCAAACAGCTCCCCGATCGGCCCGAGTCGGTGCCGGTTGAAGTAGAGGGCTCCTAACGCCAGGCTCCGTGGCAACCTGTGACGCCATGATAAAGGGTGGATTCTTCAAGGCCATCCCGTCTTCAAAGGTAGCTGCCAGGTGGACATAGAGCCGGCCGAGGTGACCTACGCTGAGCCGCCAGTTAGCGCGCATTTTAGCACCAGTCGCTCGAATGGCTTGCGACGAGCGCGAGCATTACACCGATTCGTGGAGTGTCTGCGATTCTATCCCGCCGCGCACAATGATCATAGGCCGGTCTATCCGTACAGCCACATCCTCGGCCACAGAACCGAAGAAGAGTCGCTGCAGCCCGCGGGGCATCCCAGTAGCCATCACTACAATATCGTGGTCCTGCGCTGTCTGGAGGATGTGATGTACTCGTGATTCGGTGGCGACTGCTGTGTAATAGGCCTCACCGGGAAGATCTTGACACTCCTTCCAGGCAATTAGCTCATCTTCACTAGCTGCCAGGTCGCTGTCGGAAGTGTCCGGGGGCATAAGGCGCAGCACGGTTATGCGGTGCTCCATGACCATAGCCAGTGCCCGCACCACCGGGTATACTATGGCAAAATCATCAGGGTCAGTTATGGGAACCAATATCCGCTCAGTGTGCAAGTCACCGGCCAATCTCAGGGCTATTACGGGGCAGAGTGCCTCGCGCACCAACGTATCCACACCTCGGCAAAACTGCGCAGCTTGCTGAGGACCGGGATGAGCGACAACCACCGCCTGGGTATTGTAGGCTTGGGTGGCCTGTTGCACTCCTGACCACACATCTTCGGCGATTTCGCACCGACAATCCAATCCATAGCCCAACGCATCTGCTTCGCGACGGGCAATGCCGAATAGACGCCCAGTATCCACAGGACACGAGTCATCCCAGAAATCCTCAGCGGCAGGCCGCGGAGCAGGAATGTGCAGGGCTATCGGGTTGGCCCGATAGTGGTGGGCCAGCAAAGTGGCAATTCGCACTGCGCCGGCTGCAGTGTAAGGATTGTCTATCACTGCCATTACGTAGCCTTCCGGTCGGCTATATGGTTCAAGCTTCGGCCAGGTCCATGGCACAATCTCGGCTTCGCTCGGCTGCTCGCGCGGACTCTCCGTGGCGACAATTTCCTCGGCAACGGTCACGGCTTCCCCGGAGGCAACAGCCACATAGCGCACCAGCGGCGCGCCAATCAGTTCATTGATCACGACACTAGTGAGCACGACGTCAATGATTATTGTGCGTACCATTTCCAGGGCAGGGTCCTGTCTCACCAGGTACGCCAGGCCGATGGCCAGACCTGCCTGCGGCAACAGGGCCAGACCAATGAGGCTGGACTGCTGACGGGGAAGGTCAGCAGACCGTGCTCCCAGCCACGCCCCCAGGTATTTCCCGGCTGCTCGAGCCAAAACGAAGGTAATACCCAGCGCCCCCGCTGCCAACAGTTCACCGAGGTGAAGTTCCGCACCGGCTAGCGCAAAAAACAAGCCATACAGGGGGGGCTCAAAATCATTGAGCGCCCGGAAGGCCCGGACATCGCGGCGGTCCCGGTTCACTACCGCAAAACCAGCAGCAATGCCGGCGAGCAGTGGCGAAAGGCCAACGAAGCTCGCAAAACCCCCTGTGAGGAAAACGGCAGCGAGTGCCACGATCAGCACGTCATCGCGATGCGTGAGCTTGTGCACAATAAGATCCGTGGCAATTCCTATTCCAAGACCCGCTGCCAGGGACACAATGGTAGTGGCCAGTGGCAGCACGCCCTGCATCCAGCCAGCGCCTGCGGATGTTCCCAACAACACCTTCACGGCAGCAACGACCAGGCCGAAAAGCGTGACGCTCAGAGCGTTGTTCACCACCACGCTGGAAAGAGCAAGTCGTGACAGCGGCCCAGAAGCCCCTAACTCACGGAAGACCGCCATGGTAGCCGCCGGGGCAGTTGCCACCGCAATTGCGCCACAAATGAGGGCCACTGAAACCCACAGCGCTGGCCCGGCGTTTTGCCCACCAATATTGGTTCGCCATGCTACCAACCCAACGACAAGCACCACCAGGACAAAGCTCCCCAGCGATTCACCCAAGCTTACCCGTGTCACAGCGCGAGCCGAGCGTCGCAACTGTTGCAACTCGAAACGCTCACCGATGGCGAAAGCAATCAACATCAAGGCAATAATGGTGAATACATGCAGGCGTGATTCCAGCATCTCGGCCCGAATCATATTCAGGCCACTGGGGCCCAGCAGGATACCTACGAGAATATATCCGGTCACCGAAGGCAGGTGGAGAAGTCGCACCAGCCATGCTCCGGCGAAGCCGGCTGCCAACAACACTCCCAGCGCTAGAATTATGTTAAACTCACCGATGCCACCCATAAACAGATGCTTGCTATCCTTGCAGTTGCCTATGCCTGCAACTAACGACAGCCCTCTCAGATACTATCCAGTCAGCACAGTATTCTGCCCATGGCCATCCGGTTCCTCCTCTTGAGCTTTCGGTGTTGCTTGTGCTATGGCTGTTTTCCTTATCTGGCAGGGCGTCCGTGGAGCTGGCAGCCGTGGGGCTGCCTGGGCGGATCCTAGGTCCGGCAAATTTGGGCAGGCTGGTGTGCGTGATAGCTATAATTGGAATTTTGCGGACATTGATGGATTCGTCCACCAACGGTGTCATGATCAGGACAGTTAGGCAGCAGAAAAGTTGTAGTCCTACCCTTAACAAGTTTAGGCCGAGTTGCTATACTACAGCGGCGAGGTGAGTAGTTATATTTGATATTATTGTCATCAGCGAATATCATGATATCGCTTACCCGGGTTTGACGATTCTTTGATAAGGTCAGCAGTTTCTTCCAGTGATATTGGGGTGGTAGGCTTCATTTGGTGCTGAATCAGTTCCCCGGGCAGGTATGATGACGCCGAAGGAGAAGGATTCGAGATAGTGGCCTAGCCAGAAGATACCGATTAGAGAGGAATGATACGCTGTGCACAGACTACTGTCTCTTAGGTTTATTGCTGGATGGCTGGCGGCACTGGGCTGCTTGGTTGTCTGCCAGACAGTAGCGGCAGATACTGCCTACCAGCTCAAGTCTGACACACTGCAGGCAACCGTTGGCGAAAACGCAGGTCTGGTCTCACTGGGGCGGTCAGCTCAGGAGAATCTGCTGGCCGGGCCAGTAGAGGTGGTAATCCGCGAGCCGCTCGTTGATGTGACGATCCCGGACAGCCGCGTAAGTCCGAGCGAAGTGTCGCGCCCAGGCGGAGAATTGCTCATTCGCAAACAGTCACGACAGTTGGAACTGGTCTGGACTCACCAGTTTCAGATCTCCTCCAGTCTGAGTTGGACGATTACCTTTGAAAATAACTCAGACAGACTACGTTCGCTGACGGTCGAGTTTCCACTACGACTTAGCGGTGCCGACTATAAGGCCTTTTTCACGGGCTACGGTGATTACCCTCAATGGCCTCAGGACGGCAAGCTCAGTTACAGCTTTCGAGCACGCTCGGTTGAGCGTAGCGAGCTGAACATTCCGCTATCCTGCCTCTATGCACCAGAGCGTGACGTTGGCTTTTCGATTGCTGCCGACCTGGATGTTCCAATTCTGCCCGTTGAGATTGACGCCCAACGATTGGCTGACGAGACCCAGATTTTCTTTGTCCGCCCTCGTATTCGCCTCGACCCGCACAGCTCCCGCTCTGTTACAGTTCATCTGGTTGTTCATCGCGGTGATTGGCGGTCCAGTCTGGGGTGGCTAAGGGAGCGCTGGCCCGAGTGCTTCTGGGTGCCTGAAGGTCTGGAGAAGTATCAGAATATGAGCTACTGGGGTAGCGGCGTCCTCGGCTACTATTACCCGTATTGCTTGGTCAATGACTTGTACTGGAAGAACTATATGCAGCGGTGGCCCTGGCGCACCGGGGTCCTAGAAATGATGGGACTGCACCGATGGTGGGGGGCGGGGGTCAGCGATACGGACCGCTGGCTACCCGGCGTTGCTGTGAAGTGGCGTCACATGCAGCACTACCCCGAGATGTATCCGAAAGAGTTCTTAGAGGGTATGCCGCCGGCTGATGCTCCCTACCAGGAAATTGTTGAGTTCGTAGAAAGCCGCACCGTAACTCCCGAACTGCGCAAGAAACTCATGGGCGGTCCCGAAGCCGGCAGGGCCGCCTACTCGGA
>JALGTJ010000059.1 GCA_029821415.1 Candidatus Zipacnadia bacterium | reverse complement strand
TAACGCCCAATTCACGGTGGAGTTAATTCAGCCTATTGCTATGACCGAAGGCGTGCGTTTTGCCATCCGCGAGGGCGGACATACCGTCGGCGCCGGCGTCGTTACGAAAGTTCTAGAATAGGATTTTGACATATGCCCCAAACTAAGATAATATTGCAGTGTAGTGAGTGCGGGATGCGCAACTATGTAACCACTAAGAACCGGCAGAACGTGCCCGACAATCTGGCACTGAGCAAGTTCTGCCCCAAATGTGGCCATCATACAAAGCACGAGGAGAAGCGCCTGCGCCGGTAGTCTACTCGCCGCTATGCAGGGACGTAGCTCAATTTGGCAGAGCAGCGGTCTCCAAAACCGCAGGTTGTCGGTTCGAGTCCGGCCGTCCCTGCCAAAGAACTGTCTGTTCCAATATCAGTGGTGAGCTGGCTACCTGCTACCGGTTGCCAAGCAGGGACCAGCCACCAGGTTCAGGAAGGATGCTATAGTTGTGGCTCGTTCGGCCGGCAAGGTTGGACTACTACAAAAACTTGCTCAACCGTTCGTCAATACCTGGGAATTTCTCCAGGATGTTCACCACGAGCTGGAAAGGGTCGTCTGGCCTAGCCACGAGGATACCTGGAGCTTCACAGTCATCGTACTAATTACGATTATAATAGTGGGTGCTTGGGTGGGCGTGCTAGACTGGATCTTCGCCCACATTATGGGGACGTTGATGAACTTTTAGCCCTACGAACTGCACTCCAGCAAGCAGAACGTTGGCCGGGCAGAAACGCGAAGACACTATGGAATGGTATATCGTACATACTCTAACGGGAAAAGAGAACGCCGTAAAAACGACGATCCAAAAGACCGTTGAGGCGCGGAATTGGGGGCATTTGCTGGGGCGCATCTTGGTTCCCACCGAGACAGAAATACGGTCGTCCGGAGGCAAGCGCAAGGAAGTCCAGCGCAAACTTTACCCAGGCTACCTAATCATTGAGGCTGAATTAACCGACGAACTGCGTCATTTGATCCAAGATACTCCGGCAGTCACCCACTTCGTGGGCTCATCCGACAGTCCCGTGCCGCTGACCGAAGAAGAAGTCGCAGAAATAATGAGGACCGTCGGCGAGGAGGGACGCAAGCCCAAGGCAATCTGGGAGGAAGGGCAGGCAGTGCGCGTTACTGAGGGACCTTTTGCTGAGTTCACTGGTAATATTACCGAAGTAAATATTGAACATGAAACCGTGAAAGTGCTCATCAGTATTTTCGGGCGTGAGACACCTGTGGAGCTTGACTTCACGCAGATAGAAGAACTGTAGACAACAGCCCCTCTCGGTCAGTTTCCTACCGCGGCGCCTTTTCGCTAACATAGCAATCCAGGAGTAAGTTATGGCCAAGAAAGTATTGACAACTATTAAGATGCACGTGCCCGCTGGCAAAGCTAATCCAGCCCCGCCGGTCGGCCCGACTCTGGGCCAGCACGGCGTGAATATTATGGAATTCTGCAAGGCTTTCAACGAACAGACTGCCGATAAGATGGGCGATATCATCCCGGTGGAACTGACCGTCTACGCCGACCATAGTTTCAGTTTTATCACTAAGACCCCACCAGCAGCCAGCTTGCTTAAGAAGGCTGCAGGTATCGAGAAAGGCTCGGGCACACCCAACCGAGAGACGGTAGCACAGATTAGTCGCGAGCAAGTGCGTGAGATTGCTGAGCAGAAGCGGGAAGACCTCAACGCTCGCGACATGGAGGCGGCCGTGCGTATCATTGCAGGTACCGCTCGCAGTATGGGTATAGAAATAGTTGATTGACGGTCTGGCCCGGCTAACAGATGAGTTGGAGCGAGAAAAGATGGCCAAAGTGAGTAAGCGATATCAGGAAGTCTCCCAGAAAATAGACCGTACCCGGCAATACCCACTGGATGAAGCAATCCAACTGGTCAAAGAGACCGCTTCGGCTAACTTTGACGAAACGGTTGAGCTACACATCAAGCTGGGGGCAGACCCTACCAAGGGCGATCAGAGCGTGCGGGGAACGCTGGTGCTACCCCATGGAACAGGCAAAGTCCCTCGGGTGGCAGTGTTCGCACCGGGCGAGATGGCTCAAGAGGTCCGAGAAGCGGGGGCCGACCGGGTTGGTGATGAGGATCTGGTAAGAGCTATAGAAGAAGGCTGGGATGATTTTGATGTCCTGGTCGCCCACCCGCAGATGATGGGTTTGATCGGTGCACGGTTAGGCCCCATCTTGGGGCCGCGCATGCCCAGCAAGAAGGCAGGCAACATCACACCTGATGTTGCCCGGGCCGTCCAGGACCTCAAGGGAGGCCGGGTGGAATACCGTATGGACCGCGGCGGCGTTGTCCATTTACCGGTGGGTACTGTCGCCTTCGACGACGAGCAACTGCGCGAGAATATCGTTACCGTGATTGAAACCATTCAGGCAGCCCGACCCTCAGCGGTTACTGGTCGCTTTATGCGCAGCGCCACACTGTCAGCCACTATGGGACCGGGAATTAGGTTAGACCTGACTAGCCTGACGGTTTAGCAGGCAGGGCCTTGCATACGCGAGCAAGGCGAGGTATAATGGGCGGCGTTGCGGCGAGTAATTTATCTAACAACTAACTTATCTTGACCAAAGACAGCCGGTGCGCTAATAGCGTTTAATGGGCTGAATGAGAAGCAGCCCGCCTGCCGAGGTCGTAGCAACCGTAAACTTCACGGGAGCTCCGGCAGTGGCAGCTTCCGTTTTATGTTGCAGCCGGTCTACCAGGAGAAAGGACCTATGCCGACACCACAGAAAGAAGCGCTGGTCGCTGAATTGCGTCAGGCCACCGAAAACAGCGAAAGCATATACCTGGCCGAGTTTAGTCATCTCAACGTTGCCGAGATGAACAAGCTGCGCAGTCAGATTTTGGAGCATCAGGCGTATCTGCGCGTCACCAAAAATCGCCTCCTCAAGCTGGCCTTCGCCGGAACGCCTGCAGAGGAGCTTTGTAAGTATCTGAGTGGTCCAACCGTAGTAGCCTTCTGCCAAAGTGACCCTATCGCCGTGGCCAAAGTGCTAACCGAATTCGGACAGGACCACCAGCACCTGGTGATGAAGGCGGGGCTGTTTGACGGTATGATACTTGACCAGGAGCAGATGGCGCAAATTGCGCAACTTCCGCCCCGTGATCAACTTCAGGCCCAGGTATTAGCCTCCCTGATCACTCCAGCTAACTCCGTGGTGAATCTGCTGGGCATGGTTATCTCCCAGTTTCTATCAACTCTTGGAGCAATTGCTGATAAGCGTAAGTCCGAAGAAGAGAAATAGGCGAGTCGCAGTTAGAGTATTGTCGAAGTCTGTAGAAGGAGGATAATAATGGCTGTTGACGAAATTATTGAACAGATCAACAAACTAAACGTATTGGAGCTGGTTGAGCTTAAGGAAAAGCTGCAAGAGCAGTGGGGCGTGGAGGCTATGGCACCAGTTGCTGTCGCCGCCGCCTCTGCAGGTGCTGAGGCCAGTGACCAACCCGAGGAAAAAGATGTCTTTAATGTGAGGATCGAAAGTATCGGCGATCAAAAGATCCAGGTCATTAAGGCTGTCCGCGAACTGACCAATCTCGGCCTCAAGGAAGCTAAGCAACTGGTAGAGTCTGCCCCCAACGCCGTGGTGGCCGAAGCAGTAAGCAAGGAGGAAGCCGAGAACTGCAAGGCGAAACTGGAAGACGTTGGCGCCGGTGTAGTTATTGAGTAGCAACCGAGGTGATTGGCTAATGTCCGACGATAGCAATGAAGCGATTTGGCGGCAACTGTGGGAGTATTACCAGACGCCAGCCGCCTCGTCGCTGAGCCGAGCCCTCTGGCAACTGATCGCTGAATATGCGACCGTGGAAGGCGCCAATCAGGATATGGCCAAGCTGGTCAGCGAATTCCTGGATCGAGAAGTTAGATATCATCATCGCCTCGGGAAACTGCGCAGCAGCGAAGCATTGACCAGTGACGATCTCAAGTCGCTGGTGAGTAAACGCAATACGGCTCTTCAATACATGATTGAGCAGGCCCAAGTGGCTACGGTCCAGACCGATACAGGCGAGATTGCCCGGCAATTGCTCCTGGCTGAGTGCTACCAGCAAATTCAACAACCTGACAAAGTTGTCGCCCATCTGGAAAAGGCCCTGGCCGACGGGGCCGAAGACCCACTGGTTTACTTCGCTCTGGGCTACAATCGGTTCCGCCTGGCTCTGGAGAGCTTTGGCCCAGTGGCGGAAGTTGCCTTTGGCCGCACTGATACTGATCTACTGGCATTCCAAATGGCTTGCCTACAAGCGGTATCGGCGTTCGAGAACGCCCTCACCGGCCAGGATAGCGACAGTGAGGTCTATAAATGGATCGGACGGGTTCTGGAAACGGCAGGATTTGAAGAGGCTGCGACACAAGCATTTGACAATGCCGACGATTTATCATATAGTGATAGCATTGATGACGAGCCTGATGTCATCCAGCCCGGGCCGGAGGGTAAAGAGTCGGCGAGCACATGGGCTGTGGAGATGGGGCCCATTACGCCGGAAGAAATTGAAGAGTTCGGCAGGTTGTTGGCAGCAGGGAAACACGATATCTACGAACTAAAGCTGGAACGTGAAGACGACGAATGGAACTAAAGTTCTCGGCGTCAATCTCACGGCCGCAAGCATTAATGGATAATCACACTTAGCTCAAACAGCGCGTTAGCGCTGTGCAAATAGAACAACGCAGAGGAGGGTCTATATCGTGTACCGCAAGCTGATGATGTTACTGGCTGTTGTAGCCCTGGTCGGATTGGCGATAGGACTGGTGGGCTGCCCCCAGAAGAAGGCAGCTCCGCCTACGCCTGGACCAGTAGGAGCGCCACCAGGTCCCGGTGGCCCAGGAGGTCCCGGTCTTCCACCTGGTCCTGGAGGCCCACCACCAGGTCCACCAGCACCCAAGCCGCCCGCAGCAGAGGAAGAAGCACCTGCAGAAGAAGCACCTGCAGAAGAAGCACCTGCAGAGGCACCCGGCGAGTAGAATACTACTTCCGCGCGTTGGGTGCGCCGCACGGTGCACTAAATGTAGCAACGAACAAGTCCCGCTCCGGCATTGGGGCGGGACTCTTTTTGTCGTGTCCGGCTTTGGCCGTCTATTCCCAGTGACCGCTCACTACTAAGTTGTCACGATGTATGACCTCGTCGTCGCCGACGTGACCCAGAATGCGCTCGATCTCACCGCTGTGATGACCCTGAATTGCAGCTACTTGTTGGCTGGAATAGTTGACCAGCCCGCGAGCGACCTCTTTGCCATGCTGGTCAACCACTTGGACAAGATCACCCGCCTGGAAGTCGCCCTCCACCTTTATCACGCCCACAGCCAGCAAGCTAGCACCATCACGGTCGCGTAGCGCCTGACACGCTCCCTCATCTATCACCAGCACGCCACTGGGTTCCAGCGCTGTCGCCAGCCACAGCTTGCGGCTGGGTGGGGCTCCCCGTGCCACAAACAGCGTGCCAACCTCAGCACCCGCCAGGATCTGAATAAGGACATTCTCCTGTTCGCCATTAGCAATAACCAGAGGAATGCCACAGTCTACCACCATCTGCGCGGCTTCCAGCTTCTTCTCCATCCCGCCACGCGATTCAGCGCCGCCAGTCCCGTTCGCGTAGTGACTAATATGATCTCCCGGCATCACTACTGGGACAAACTCGGCCGACGCGTTTTGCCGTGGATCAGCGGTGAACAGCCCGGGCTGATCCGACAGGAACACGAGTAAATCGGCACGCAACGCAGCCGCCACGACAGCAGCAAGCCGGTCATTTTCCCCGTAGGTAACTCCCTCCACCGAGACGGTGTCGTTCTCGTTAATAATCGGAACGATGCCCTCAGCAAGCAGGACCTGGAGGGTATTGCGGACACGCAGGTAGCGCGAGCGCTGCTGCACATCCTCGGTGGTCAGGAGAATCTGCGCCCCCACCAGTCCCTCAACCGCCAGCGCCGTGATATAGTGCTGCATCAGCGCTGGCTGGCCCACCGCAGCGGCAGCCTGGCGGATACTTAAGCCATCTTTGTCTCTCCGACCCGTCAAGCTCGCTGAGCCCAGATGAATTGCCCACAACGATAAGCCGGGCCTGGGTAATCTGCTTGCGTAAATCAGTCAGTTCGGTCACTTCGGTGCTCGCTCACCTCTGGAACTCAAGCCAGCTTAGATAGCAGCCATCAACTACATTTATGAGGAAGTACGGATCTGGCCATCACCGCGTACTACGTATTTGTAACTGACCAACTCGCGGACACCTACCGGTCCACGAGCATGAATCTTATCAGTGGATATGCCAATTTCAGCGCCCAGGCCGAACTGCCCACCGTCAGTAAAGCGAGTGGAGGCATTGTGATAGACACAGGCCGAGTCCACCTCGCACAGGAAGCGCTCAGCATTGGCTTCAATGTCGGTGTATATGGCCTCGGTCAGGCCGGAGCCGTGGCGGGCAATAAGCTCCATAGCCTCGTCCATGGAGTCAACGACGCGCACCGCCAGGATCATATCCAGGTACTCCGTATCCCAGTCCTCCTCAGTTGCCGGCACACAGCCTTCACACAGTTCCATAGTGCG
>JALGTJ010000058.1 GCA_029821415.1 Candidatus Zipacnadia bacterium | reverse complement strand
TGCATCAGGAATATCTCCGACAGAAGACCACATCTAGCACGTAAAGGGGATATTACTATGCGACCGTCGCTGTGGACCGCGCTGTTTGTTGAACTTGAGCCGAATGAAGCAGTCCGCCGTATCGGGGAAATAGGCTGGCGAAGCGTCGAACTTTCCGATGAGCATCTTCGGATGGCGTGCGCCGGCCCGGACATAGAGGAGAGTGCCGAGCGTTTTCGGGCAACGGCAGAGGACGCTAACGTAACCGTCGCGCAGACTCACTTGTTCCTTCTCGCCAATGTCGCCAACCCTGACGACGAGCAGCGCCGCGCCGATGTGGCGGCGATCAAACGGCAAATTGAGTTCTGCCGTATTGCCGGCATCGGCGTTGGAGTGATCCACCCCGGAGGCACGGAGTGCCTGGACCACAATGTTGGGGAGGAGGTTAGGACGGCGCGGATAGAAAGCTTCCGCGAGCTGAGTGACTACGCCGGGGAAAACGGAGTGCGCCTGGCAGTGGAGAATATGAATGATCGCATAGGCGTAGGTCTCGGAGGCCGGCGGAGATTCGGTGCGGAGCTGGACGAGCTGCTTGGGTTGCTGGAAGCAGTAGATTCACCCGTGATGGGTATTTGTCTGGATACGAGCCATGCCCATGTGCAGGGATATGACCAGCCGCTGTTGATTCGCACGCTGGGCGAACTGCTCATTGCCCTGCATGTGTCTGATAACGATGGGGCAGCCGACCGGCACTGGATACCACTGCAGGGGAGTATTGACTGGCCACCGATCGTCGCGGCGCTTAAGGAGATTGGGTTCGGCGGTGACTTCAATCTGGAGATCCCCGGCGCCCGCCGCTGCCCACCCGAGTTCCTAGACACACAAGCACGCTATGCACTGGAAGTAGCACAAAAACTGCTGGAGGGATCAGGGGAGGAATGATAGTGGGTAGTGGGCAGTGGTTAGCTGCCGGCAACACAACGGCAGCATAGCGGCAGGGCGGCGGACGGCGGACACGAGGAGGGCGACCACATGAGAAGCATCAGCACAAATGGGTTGATAGGGGCTGGTTTGATGATGGTGGTTTTAGGAATGTGTGCAGGGGCAGGAAGGGCAGATATGGTGCTGGTGAAGAACGGCCGGCCAGCAGCAACAATAGTGGTCTCTGCACGGGCCAGCGAAAAAGTCAAAGCAGCCGCCCGAGAATTGCAGACATACGTGGAGAAGATATCGGGGGCTCGCTTACCACTATCTACCGATGAGCAAGACCACAATGGCGCCTTAATTCTGATAGGGCCCAGCCGGCTAAGCCAAGCATTAAAGGTGAAGATCCCCGCAGGTCTGACCAACGCCCGCCGAGAGGAAGGCTTTTTGATTCATTGCGGAGGAGACCGCCTGGTGCTGGCGGGCAATGATGAAGGGCCCTATCACGGAACGGAATATGCAGTCTACGAGTTCCTCAATCGGCTGGGCGTACGATGGTTTATGCCGGGGGAGTATGGTGAAATCATACCCCGCCGCACAACAATCCATGTGCCAGAGATGAATGTAGTTGAGCGTCCAGACTTTGTGATGAGGGACTGGTGGCTACATACTACGCCCGAGCTGGCGGAGAAGGAACGAATCTGGAAATTGCGCAACAAGATGAACCCCTCCCGGATGTTCGCGACGCCCACCGACAGTAGCGCACGGCAGATACTGCCGGCTGCTGAGTACTTTGAGGAGCACCCGGAATATTTTGCTATGAACCCTGACGGGAGCCGCAATCCTCACATGCCCAACCTGACCAACCCTCGCGCCGTGGAAATTGCAGCGAGCATAATTAAGAACTACTTCCGCGATCACCCAGAGGCCAACTCCTATGGGTTTGCCCCTGACGATGGCCTGCCGCGTGATTATAGTCCAGAAACGGTAGCACTGAATCTGGGATTCCCCACGATTCTCGGACGGCCCGGAGTGTCAGCAGAGGTGAGCACTACGGAAGAATGGTTCAGATTTGTCAATAAGGTGACTGCTGAGGTCCGCAAGGAGTTCCCCGATATCTACATTGCCACCAATGGCTATGCGAACCGCAATACACCTCCCCAAGGCATACAACTGGATGATCATCTGGTAGTGATGTTTGCCGCGATTTGGAGTTGCACGCTACACGCCTATGACGACCCGCACTGTTGGCAGAAAGTTCGGCAGGGGCAGATGCTCAGACGATGGTGCGAGCTTTGTGATAACGTATGGATATACGGCTACAACTACCAGATGCTGGTGTCCGGCCTCACACCACTTCCTGAGTTCACCAAGTTGCGTCACGACTTCCCGCTGATGAAGAGGTGGGGGGTAATGGGGTTCCTGGATGAGACTCGGAACGTCTGGGCTGAAGCGGGGGTTGCCAGCAGGTACCTGCGGGCTCGGCTGGAGTGGGATGCTGAGGCGGATGTGGACGCCATTCTGGACGACTTCTTTGCAAAATGGTATGGCCAAGCAGCCGAGCCAATGAAGAGATTCTACTGCACGCTAGACGAGGCGATCGCTGCCAGCCCCCTACACCTGCATGAGGACCGCGCGCTAGCCGAGTTATACACGCCGGAACTTATGAACAAATTAGGTCAATGCCTGAGCGATGCCGAAAGGATGGTCCAGGAGGCGCGCACCCGCCAGCATGTGCAGGCAGATCGGCTGATCTATGAGCACCTGCAGCACTACGTACGCATGTGGCAGGCGTACTTGGATGGGGACTTCCATCGAGCCGCTGGCGAAGCACGGCGGATGCTGCAGGTGCGCCAGAAGCTTCATAAGATAGACAAGTTCTACATATGGCCCGATGAAGACGGCTATCACACTGGCGTGTGGTACTGGACGATAACCGACCGCCGCGACTTCTTTGCATCGTTGGCTGATAAGATAGCGGGTAAGCGCGGGGTATTAGTAGCGATGTGCCCCACCCGGGCGCGATTTCGCACCGACCCACATGATGCGGGCCGGTTTGCGGGCTGGTATAAGCCAGATTTCAATGTGGCTCATTGGCAATGGATTGACACTACCAGGCCGTTCTATCTGCAGGGATACATTGATGCCCAGGGGCACCCCTATGTGGGCAATATGTGGTATCGGCTGGAGGTGGCCGTGCCTCAGTCGGCAGCAGGAGAAACTGTCATGCTAAATGTGCCGATGGTCAGCACAGAAGCTTGGTGCTGGGTAAACGGCGAGTTTGTGGGGCATCGGCCCTACCAAGAGGCGTACATCCGGCCGGCGCAGATGGAATGCGACGTAACCGATGCTATCAAGCCAGGGGCAGTCAATACGATTGCCTTCCGAGTCAACACTGGTCTATGCGAGTCAGAGGCGGCGGAAGGCCTTTACTCGCGAGCTTTCCTGTATGTGCCCAAAAAGAGGTAGGGGCCATCGCGCGCGACTGAATAGTAAGGGCCTGCGGGGGAACCGCCGACAGCGCCCTCACCAAGTGGAAGGCCGGGAGGCCATCACGAACCCTTCACGAACATCAGGGGAGGCAGGGCAAGGGGAACTTTAGAAGTCCATAGCGGTGTAGATGTCAGGATCAATCCCCGGGCACTGCAAATCATTATAATACTTCCCGAGGGTAATCTGCGCGCGAAGGAGCCGCTCCATCTCCGCAAGGCTGCGATAGGTAAAGGGGTTAAGCTCGCGCAGACGCTGGGCACTAATGCCGGGGACGGCTATCGGCACCAACACCTTCTCGCCCCAAATAGGGTGGGGCTCCCACTCGACGGCACCACGCGCGGCCTGGATGAGAAAGACCTCAGTCTCTTCGATGGAAGGGCCAGTACCTCCGATGGCCTTCGGGCCGTCCGGGGTCTGCTCAAACCGAACCCGAGGCATCTCGTAGTCTTCGCCATTAAGTTGGACGGTATCCCACTCGTAGGCGGCACCGACCTTGCCAGTAGTGTTAATCTGGTAGACCTGGATAGGCTCGCCGGCGGCCTCGCGCTTGTGGAGAATCTCGCGGAAGCGATGAAGGTGCTGAGCGTTGGTTACACCCATGGTGAAGGGGAGGCAGTAGCGGCTGGAATACTTGGTCTCACCAACGCCCTCCTGGCTCTGGGCAGGGTGGCCGACGGTGCGCCCGTCGGCAAGGACTTTGGTAGCGAAGTTGATGTCGTTGAGCTTAAGCCAGGCATAATCAGTCAGATACCCAGGACTGATGAAGACAGCCATGTTGGGCGGGCCAGTAGAGTCAACACTGCCGTCGAAGGCCCCGGTCTCTTCCAGGCGCAGAACACTCCGGGCATTGCGGTTAGGCATACCACGATATTGAAAGAGCGCCGCCTTAAAGGAGGGGTTCCCATTCTCATCCCATTCAGTATTCTCATGGAGAGCATTGGGGCTCATGGCCGCTTCGTAGATGCCGACTTGGCGTTCGTCAACACCCTCTGTTTTCGTCCATGAACCGCGCTCAGAACCGGCGACCATATGCTCGAACCAGCCAATAACATCGTCATTTTTGATATAGTTATCGTAGAATATCTTGGGCAGATCTATGCCGAATTCGCGCCGGTATAGCTCATAGACTTCCTCATTAAACACATACATCCCGTGAGAAGACTTGCCGCTGCCGGTCAGGCCCCAGCAGCCCATTACAATGCGCTTCTCGGCGCCGGTGGGGGTCCTTACTGTAAACTCGCGGCAGGCGGCATGTTCACCAGTACCGCCCTGGAGGTAGCAATATCTGATCCAATGGGCAAGAAAGGCTTTTTTCACCTCGCCTTGGTAAGAGCTGGCTGTGCAGATTGTGTAGTTGTGATTGGGGAACCGAATGACCTGCAGCAGCCTGCTGGGGTCATTAGGCATAGGAGGATTGCCCAGATATTGAGGGATAAAGAAGAGGGTTGCATCCGCCTCTTCGGCAGGATCCGCGGGGAAGCAGATCTGCTGCCAGCGATAAGGGATGTCAGGATACTGAGGGTCACAATACAGACGGCAGTGCATGCGAGCCGGCGACTGGGGGGTACCCAGACTGGCATCAGCCTGGATCATCGGGCGGGTGATAATGTGCTCAAGGACGCGCAGCATGAGCTGACGGTGATTGTCAGTAAGTTCTTCTTCGCTGTTTACTACAGAGGTGTTAGCAGCACTGCGATGCCAGATATTGGATCCCCAGCCCCAGCTATCGTTGGCAAAATGGACACCGTAGGTTTGGGCACGCTCAAATAGATCGGTGGGGTTATTCTGGATGGCCTGAATACCGGCGGCTTGCTTCTCGGCAATTATCTTACGAAACAGGTGGAGAAAGTTGCTGATGGTTATCTGGTCGGCGGTTATAGGCATAATAGTACCCCCTACTAGCCCACTGGTCTTGGCTATCAGTATCGCAGCACCCTGCGAGATGTTCGGGCCGCGAGAATTCCAGTTCTATTAGACGCCAGGAAACACGATCGCTATACAAATTCAATATAATGATATATTGTTTATTCTCTATTGTACAGATATTCTCCTTCCAGCACAAGAGGAGTTCCTTGTGCCTTGAGCTGTGCCTGCCTTGCCGGGTGCCTGTTGCTTATAGTTAGCTCGGCTTGACGGCTATAAGCCCAGCGGTTTAGCTTGGCGGATAAACTCTTCAACCTGCTCCCAACTGGGAGATGGGGCAGAGGCGGGCTGTGCTATCTTCAGGGCCGCCACCGCGGCGCCCCATTGGGCTGCCTGGGCCGCGGACAGGCCGCGCAAGTAAGCAGCGATGAAGCCAGCATGGAAGGCGTCGCCGGCACCAACATCATACTGCACATCCACTGGGAAGCTGGGGACAGTTGTGCGTTGCCCCCCGGCAGCGAGCAGTGTCGGAGCCTCGCCGGCGGTGATGAGGACGGTAGTAGGGCCTAATGACTGAGCAGCGCTGAGGGCTTGCGCCGCCTCCTGCACCTGGAAGATGAAGCAGGCTTCCTGCTGATTCATAAGGACGATGTCGGCCATGGCAATAGCTTGCTTCTCGATCTGGCAAACAGCCCCGAGAGGTTCAGACCAGGAATTAGGGCGGTAGTTCACTGCATAACAGACGGTGCGGCCAGCCTCACGGGCAATCGTTGCGGCATGCAAAGTGGCTTCACGCAAAGTTCCTCCTCATCGAGCATGGCGGGGGTAAGACTCGCCATCGGGTCACTGAAGTCGGGAACTCGGTAGAAATAGAATGTTTTCTGGCCGAAGCGATCTGCCCAGCAGAAGGAGACAGGAGTAAGCTGCCCTGCGACAGGCTTAATTAGGTCGGTATCTATCCCATGGCGGGCGAGGTGCTTGATAAGCCAGCGGCCCAGCTCGTCGTGACCAACCCGAGATAGAAAGCCAACCTTCAGGCCCAGAGCAGCCAGGGCCATAGCGAAGTTGCCCGCTGAGCCAGCCGGCATAGGCACAAGGCGTTCGGCATCTTCCAGTGAGCGCCCCGGCAGCTCCGGGGTCAGCTCGACCAATGCGGATCCAATGACAACTACGTCCAAATCGGGGTTGTTGGCTGGCTGCATATTTGAATTCCATCCTCATAGAAACCGTGGCAAAGGGCAACCGGCAACCTCATGGTTGCCGAAGTGGTATGCAGGTACATTTCGCAAGACCAGGGAAGTATTCCTCTGTTGGATAGCTGATGCATGGTACGGACGTGACAGATTGTGTTGATGATTATAGGTCTACCCAACCTCGCCCGGATCAAACACGAAGGGAAGCTACTGCCACTGAAATCAACAATACCATCCGTCAGCCCCGTTGCCTGGTCTACCTTTATGACGGGCCTTAACCCTGGGGAGCACGGCGTATTCGGATTCTTTGTCCCAGAACGGCCAGGACCTTACGAGGCGCCTGCACGCTTTCGGCCAGTGAGCAGCCAGGATTGTCACGGGAAGCGTTTCTGGGAGAAGATGAACGAGGCGGGACTATCTACCGGGGTGGTGGGAGTACCTGTTACGTATCCAGTCCGACCTGTACATGGGCACATGGTCGCGGGATTGCTAGCTCCACGGTTGAGCGCGCCGGGGGCGACTTACCCGCCTGGGTTAGATGCCGAGATTGTCGCCGAGGTAGGGCCTTACCGAATAGTGCCGCGAGGCATATATACATCTGGCGGCGAGCAGCGCTTGATGCAAGAGCTTCATACCTGCCTGGAACTGCGGGGGCGACTGGCACGATACCTGCTGGATAAGCACC
>JALGTJ010000057.1 GCA_029821415.1 Candidatus Zipacnadia bacterium | reverse complement strand
CTATATACAGAGAGCACACTGCTACCATTGTGCTCTTCATGAGACCTCTCATCCCTCCGAGACTGGTGTAAAAGCTACTTATACAGTATGGTACGGGGCAGGCCTTGCTGTCAAACGACCCTTTTCCCTTAACTGAGTTGGGGCAATACTGAGCCGCTGAAGCTGTGGCAGAAAATGGCAGAGACACTTGGCTATTGGCAAGCAAGGCGGTAGAATAGTAACCACCACTGTGTACCTGCAAAAATGAGGAGTGAAGCTATGCCGAGTAAGCGAAAGCGCGCTCTTGTAGTTGATGATGACCCGGGGATGCAGGATCTGGTGGTCTCGATCCTGGCGGAGGGCGATTTTGAATGTGAGACTACTGATACGGCGACTGAAGCCTATCGGAAGGTGGAAGAGCAGGAGTTTGATCTACTGGTTATTGATCGCAAGCTCCCAGACACTGACGGTGTGTACCTGCTGCGACAGATCCGGGCCAGGAATATTATGACACCGGCAATAATCATTACAGGGCACCCCTCGGTAGCGACGGCCGCTGAGGCGCTGCAATGGGAAGCATACGATTACCTGGTAAAACCCTTCGGTGTCCGGGAGTTGCTAGAGAAGGCCCAGCGCGCCACTAGCCAACAGAGCATAGTCGACGAGAACCTGTATTTGTGGGAAACTCTCGCGCAAAAGTATAACTGGCGGCATGTGCTAAGTCGCAACACCGATGTCCAGCAGACCTACGTAGTAGCAGCAAAGGCTGCGGGAGGCAATGCGCCAGTGTTAATTCAAGGGGAGACAGGTACGGGTAAGGAGTACCTGGCGCGGGCGATCCACTATCTGAGCGCGCGAGCCGAGCAGGCAATGGTAACGCTTAACTGCGGGGGATTCCCCGATGAACTACTGGAAAACGAGCTGTTTGGGCACGAGAAGGGGGCCTTTACCTCGGCCAATATGGCCAAGGTCGGCCTGTGTGAGATCGCTGATGGCGGAACTCTCTTTTTGGACGAAATCACTCATATGAGCACGGCTATGCAGGTGAAACTGTTGCGGTTTGTCGAAGATCGTAGCTTTATGCGACTGGGTGGAACTAAGCCTATTACAGTAGATGTGCGGATCATAGCGGCAAGCAACCAGCCAGTAGAGGATATGGTGGCATCGGGCCAGTTCCGGGAGGATTTGTACTACCGGCTGAACGTCATTCCGCTAACCTTGCCTCCTCTGCGCCAGCGACCGGAAGATATTAAAGTATTTACTGAACATTTTATGAGGCAATTTGGCAGCGGAGTAAGTAAACAAATTAGCCAAGAGGGGTGGGAGGAGCTACATAGCCATACTTGGCCGGGAAATCTGCGAGAACTAAGAAACGCCATTCAGCGCGCTATAGTACTATCTGTTGGTGATACTATAGAGCCCGAACACCTCTTCATAGAGCCCGAGTTGAGAATGCCCGAAAATGCAACAAGCAGCAAGCCTGCCGAGAAGAGAGGCTCGTCTTTACTAACACTGGAGGAGATGGAAAGGCAGCATATCTTGGCAATCTTGGAGGCCTGTGATGGCGACCGAGAAACTGCCGCCGAGATTCTAGGTGTCAGCCGAGCGACCGTAGATCGGCGACTCAAGAAGTATAAAGAGATGGATTAGAATACACCTGTCCTCGGCCAGTTATGCAAGCCCGTCGGGTTTGCCCAGCCTAAGCAGCCCGATGGTCGCCTTGAAGCTGCTCGAGTTTGCGCCGGATTGTAGCATCAACCTGATGAATACGCCGCTCATAACTGCAGTGAATATCGAAGATTTTCTCCAACCGCTGGATCATATCCAATGGGGCCTTACCACTGGCAATCAGTTTACTTGCTTGCAGGTAAACTATCCTCCAGGCTTCAGCTTGCTGTTCCAGCAACTGCCGAAATAGCTCGAGATCCCCCTTGTCCAAAGCGATTTTCTCTCGGGTTTGTATCTCATGCAACTTTCCCATCGCTTCCCACAAAGTGGAGGGCCGACCAGTGTGTTCCCGTTGCTTGCCTATGTTATCCGATTGCGGGGGCATATACTGTCAATCCGGCTCTCGGCATCGCACAAGATGAAGCCTTTGTTCCACGTTGGCCAACGCAAGGATACAATCGGCATCTTGCTAGCCGCTCTAAAGTCTGCGCCGGCCTCTGGCGTTATTAGTCTTCTCTACTCCGGCATCAAAAACCAGGCGATGCTGCAGTGTAGATGGCAACCCACCTGGTAGATTGTATCGGCCGGGTTTTACTCCTCGTGGCTGGGGTTTTTATCTGGGTTTGATGTTCATCAGCATAATTAGCGTATCCCTGGGTAGTTTTTCAGTTGGGCGTATATCCGTAGCGCCTCGTCAAAGGAAACAACTGCCTCCTGTGTTGGCATTGAGACTATACTCCCTTCCTTCAGGCAGCAGCGCGATAGTCACGGCGAGTATCTTTGGCTGCTTCCAGAATCAGCTCTACCAGGTGTCTGCTGTCTATTTTATACTGGCCACTGTGCAACTTCTGGCGCACAACACTTATCCGCTGGTGGCGGACAGCAGGTAGCTGTTGAACCATATGGGCAATCTGCCGATACCGACAGGCATCGCCAGAAAGCATCACAGGCCTTTCCTTGAGGTGCTGCTCAACTGCCGCTGGCTGCCGGGAAGGGTTGCTTTTGCGTATCCCAGACACTATGCTCATCTGCTTCACACCCCCTCATTCCCCCCGTCTGATCACTTCTGCTGCCGTTACTATATATCCCGTTTCACTATAGCAGTACCTGGTGTAGTAAGTGCTGTGGTTGTTGAATCAGATTTTGGGTGCCGCAACCGCTGTAAGGAGCTGGGGGGAATCTATTGGGCGGCAGAGCACCGCCGCACACACAATGTGTAGCCAGGGGAAATTGAAGCAGAAGCAGCCAGGTAGTCTCTGCCGTAGTGGTGTAAAGCAGGCTACCTCCGGCTGTGTTGTACCGTCCTGTGCTCATATTGCCCCCCGGGAGCCTGGGCTGTATCAGTTGCGGCAATTGCTGCCAACCCCTTCTGTTGGTTGGTGGCGGCTGCGGTCACGTACTGCCAATTATTGTGCAATAACAATATCTACGGCTCCCGTTGGTTATATCGGCAATTAGGCTGCATGCTTTAGCTGAATTCCCCTACAATAAGTTGGCATAGTGACGGTGCTCGTGAGCAAATCCTTTGGTTATTTGCCGCGGTTCGCTTTCCTCGCTTGCAGGTGGCCCTTAAGAAACGGCGCTTGAGGCCGATAATAAATTCGTAGTGAGTCGCCCGTGCCATAGCAAAGACCTAACGGCGTTGCCTGCGCCGCACCACTGCTACCAGCAATACTACTTCGTCCAGGGGGGGACTATGTTACAGCTTCGGCAGGAAGTACAGCCACGTACCGAGCTTACCGTCAGCCCACATATTGTCGTTCGTAGCACCTTGCTTGAACTGGATTACATCGAGCTATCCGAGCGTATCGAACAGGAACTGGAGGAAAACCCTGCTCTGGAGCAGGACATAGACAGCGAAGAGTACGAAGGTTTGCCAGTAGGGCCGCCTCCCCAGCTTTTTTCCCCAAGTCACTCGCAACAGCACTCCGCCAAGGGCTTTTCACTCGAGGCAGTCGGGGAATCTCAAACTCTCCAAAAGGAGTTGCTTTGGCAATTGCACGCAATGGCCCCTCAATCAGTCCACAGAATCGGGGAGATTCTGATCGCTGCTATTGACGACGATGGATATCTTACCACCGATGTCTTTCGGATAGCCGAAGACCTTGGCGTTACCCCTGAGAAAGTGCAGGATGCACTGGACTATGTGCAGCAACTTAGTCCACCCGGGGTGGGAGCTCGTTCCCTGCGCGAGTGTTTGCAACTCCAACTACGCGACCTACAAAATTCTGGAGAAACTATCCCGCAGGCGGTCGAGCTTGTTGTCCGACACTTTGACTGCTGTGGAGGTAATCTCCAGGAGAAGCTATCTCAAGCTACGAATTTGACCGTTGGCGAGATCCGCGAAGCTCTTGAATACATCCGCTCCAATCTTTGCCCTTATCCTGGCCAGCAATTTCATACAGATGCGCCTAAGCAGTCCAGTGTCCATCACATCTATCCTGATGCCATAGTTTACTACGATGGTGAGGGCCTGTCTGTAAAGATTCCCCAGGGCCAAGCGCACAGTCTGCGCATCAACCACGCCTATTTACGCCTGGAACGGGCAATAAAGGAAAGCCAGCTCGTGGCTGACTGCTCACGGGATCTTAAGCCTGAGCAGATTAAGGCTGTCCACGAGCAAATCCGAGCCGCCCGCCGCTTCATTGAGATGCTTCAGCAGCGCCATATTACCATGCAACTTGTCACCGAAGCCATTGTTGAGCGCCAAAAAGCTGTGTTTACTCGGGGGGTAATGGCCCTGAGGCCCCTCAGTAAGAAGGAAATTGCCCGAGAAACTGGCCTTCATGAGTCTACTGTATCCCGGGCTACGCGCGGTAAGTATATCATGATGCCCAATGGTGCGTTGCTACCCTTCTCTGTCTTCTTTGAAGATGCTCTGCCAACCAAGGCGCTTATCGCCCAGATAATCCAACACGAAGACACCGAGACTCCATTGACTGATAAACAACTCGAGGAAATCCTGGCCGAAGAGGGCTACCGGCTCGCCCGGCGTACCGTGACCAAGTATCGCCAGCAGATGGGCATTCCTTCGTCCCGTTCTCGCAACGGCTCGTTCAGCTTTAGCTCAACCGGTCCACTCGGAGAGGCCTTGCTTCCAGACTCTTGCCCGTAAATGCATTCAGCCGCTACGTCATCTCTGCCACAGGTAAGGGTGAGCTCTTTTATAATAGCGCTCTCATCTACGACCATCAGAAGTTTCAGTGCACCCCGGAAGGGAGGCGGCCCTCTGGGAAGCGGATACTGCGCAGAACCCATCCGCCAACCAGTGGTGCCAGTCCGCCCGTTGGCCTGAATTGACCATTCGCCACTGGCGCCGAAGTCCCTGCCAGCTTCTCCCCACATCCTCCCACTTCCTATTATCACTTACCTGGGTAGCCCCCGCGAGGTAGAGGAAAGCCCCAAGGTCGTGTAAGAAGGCCTGCTGCGATGCTACTTGTTCACAGCATCTTTGTATGTTCGTATAAGTTATATTATGTTAACTCAATGCTGCCCACAAGGCCACCTAAAGCCCATCTGCGCAACCACGAAATGCCATTTTCTTCAAGGGGCATTCGATTATCTGGCACCAGTGCCGCGAATGACGACGGTGAGGGTGCGGCGGAGTATCTCCGTTCTGCGTAGCAGCCGGCCTATCCCGGTAACACGGGAATCGGCTTCGGCAGCCCATACCGGCCCCGTGGTGTCTTCAGCATCGGGCATCATCGGAGGCAATTTGAGCAGCCCAAAAGGCTTGCCGCCTTGACCCACCCGTTCCTGCCAATAAAACACCGGCCCCGGGCTGAGTATCTTTATGAGCAAGGCACAGGCTGCAATCAGCACCACAGCCACCGGAAGTAGCAAAACCACAATAGCAGCTTCTATTACGCGCTTGCCATAGCGATTATACATGCTGGCCGGCGCCCGACAGAAGCCTTCCGCGATGACTCCCCCGCTATCTGCAGCGGCGTCCCCTGCGTCATTAGCAGGGGTATAATCAAGTGAGGGTTCGGCATGCTGAGTTGCGATGCGATATTCTTGCTGCACTTCAGTCACCGCAATTCATTGGTGCAATTGTAACAAGACTGGCAGTGCCTATCCAAACACCAAAAATGTGGCTGCCAGGCTGCCCAGGGTTTTGAGAATCAACTGGAAGGTAGTATCGGTACGAACCGTTTTCACCATATAGTCAGAAGGCACAATGATCACGTCGCCCGGTCTAATTTCTTTGATTTGGTTGCGGCGGTGCGCTGCGCCATTAGCCCGCACCACAACTGCGTGGCCGGCAGCAGCATCATTGGCAGTCCCCCCCACCATATCTATGTAGTAATCAACATTTGCCGCCTGCCGGTAGGGCACCTTGCCCGGTCGGATAACCGCCCCCAGTACTGCGACAGTATTGTGAAGCTTGGGCACAACAATAGTATCGCCGCTCTGCACCAAAACATCTGCTTCTTTTCCGTGAGCTTACCCACGCAGAAAGACTGAGGTGACGAGGTGGAATTACCAAAGCTGTCCCGCCTCCACCCGTCAGAAGCTGACCCACATTGGAGCCCACCTGCTCAGCGAGCACCCTACGCTGCGCATCCGCTTCCCCCTGTAGCATATAGCCGGTTGCCTCGCGATTATACATAGCCACAATCTGTTCCAGGTTTTGCCGCTGGCCCTTGGCCAGAGCTTGCTCGCTAGGGCGGTAGAGCACAATGCCATTCGGATCAGCATCCTCCAGCAGAGGCCCGGCTCTTTGCAGCAAGTCATATACCGTCTCCTGTTGATCTACATCGCCTCGCAACACATATGCACCCGGGTTCTGCACTTGGCCCGTGACCTGGACCACCGCCGGTTGCTGCTTGAAGTCGCCGCGGCCTAGTACTGTAACCATATCGTCACTGCCCAGCACCATATCAGGCTCTACGGTGATTTGCCCTTCACTCTTAATTTCAAGCTTTAAGCGGTGCACCGTGGCTGGGCCGACTTGCCGCCCCTGGGCATACTCCAGCGTACTGCTCGCTCCCGGGGCCACCCCCTGGGCCGCCAGGATTAAGTCACTGACTTTCATCCCCGCAAAGCAATCATAGTCACCAGGCTCATGCACAAAACCAGCAATGTGGACCTTAGCAGGGGGGCGGCGAGAAGCTACTCGCAAAATATCTCCTGGTTGGAGCTTAATATTGCTAGACGAATCACCCGCGAGCGCTTCCTGCAGGTTGATTTTCAACATATGCCGCCGGCCATCGGGCTGCAGACGCAGCAGTGCGGCTTCCGCCAGGTAGGCTTCCTCGGTTACCCCGCCACTCTGCATAATCAGGTCTTTGATACGCATATCGGCCGACCACTGGTATTGTCCCGGTTTTTGCACCGGGCCGTCAGCCTGGACATAGGTGATCGGGGTGATTTCGTGGCGGTAGAAGATGCGAACGGCATCGTAAGGAACCACAGGCAATGAATCTGCGGGGGCGTCCAGAGCGCTCTGGACCGGGAAGCTCTCGTAGTGATGCTGGCTGTATTGGTCAAGCCGGCGAACCTCCCCATACCCCAGGTAGGCTCCCTCATCCAACCCTCCGGCTAGCGAAATAAGATCGCCCACTGTCATCTGCGGTGCTACCTCATAAATGCCCGGCCGACGCACGGCTCCAGTAATGCGCGCCGCGTTTTTCGGCATCTTATCTATGGGCTCGACTACCACTACATCGCCAGCCTGCAGCCTAATGCCGGAGCCACCACTACCCGGGCTACCAGCAGGCCGAGTCAGGTCCAGACTCACCACTTCCTGGCGGCGATGATTGACAACCCGCCAGACCGTAACATCTCTCAGTGACCCGTCCGGAGACGGGCCACCGGCCAGCTCTATTGCTTGCTGACAGGTGATTGGCCCGGTTATCTCATAGCGACGCGGCCGGCGGACCTCACCCGCCACGCCAATCTCGTCACCGACTTTGCTGACAAAGATGGTGTCGCCATTCTCCAGCAGGGGGTCATTGAGCGGTTTGCCCTTAAGCAGATAAGGATACAGGTCGATTTTAATGGGACTCCGATGGGGCTTTATCAGACGAACATCACGGAACGAGCCTGCGTCGCTCGGTCCACCCGCCACATACAGAGCTGTCAGTACGCTCGCTGTCCCGTTCAATCCATAGCGCCCCGGTCTGGCCACGTCGCCGGTGACATAAACCGTGACCATCCGCGGCTCACTAATCGTTACCGTTGTTTGGCTATCAACATAAAACTGACCCAGCTTCGCCGCAATCATATCCCCGGCGGCTCCGAGGGATTGTCCGGCAACTTCTATCTCACCGGCCAGCGGCAGATATATAGTGCCCTTGGCCGAGACAAGTACCGTGGTGTTGAGGTGCTCGATCCCCTCGCCCCAGGTGCGCACCGCAAGCTCGTCACCAGGTCCCAGGACATACTGCGGCGAGATCGGCATATTGAGAGTGCGGGGTTCCTCGCCGCCAGTACCAGTGAACAGTGCCGCGCCGAATCGCTCGAGGTTCTCCATGCGCATATCCTCAGGTAATTGCCAATTCTCTTCAGCTCGCCGCCACTGCAGGAATTGGGCAGGCTGCCCCTGCTCTGGTGAGGGCAGCGCCTGGAGCTCCGTGCTAGTAGCCACAGGCGGCACCTCCGCTTTTGCCCCCTGCCCGCCCGATGACTCCTCAGTTGCTCCTTGCGCTGGCTGTTGTTCTGACGCAACCGCCCCTGCCGCCCAGCAGCTGGTTGCCCCCGCTGCCCATATCAGCAATCCCAGCAATACTACACACGCCATTGCCCCATTGAGTTTCCGCAACATTGTACCCATAACTCGTCTTCTACCTCCGGCACCCCGCCCTAGCCAATTCCAGCAACTGGGGCGGTGTTCAGAATATGCAAGGCGGGTGAACTACCTGACTAAAGTCAGCAATTGGCGGAGCCTCAACGGCTCTCTACCGGCTTTATGCCCGCCATCCGTGCTCGGAACTACGTTCCCGCAGGCAACCGGAATCCCTTCCCCGCTTCATCCTGCAACTTTCGTTCTTACAATCATCTTGCTTTTCGTGATATAATTAACTTGGCTATGACTATTCGCCAACAGATTGAACAGCGCGAATCTGAGTATCTGAGCCAATATGCAACTCTGAGCGCCGCCTCAGCGGGCCGAGCCCGCCCAGAGCCACCTTGCCCCGTCCGCACTATCTTTCAGCGCGACCGCGACCGCATTGTTCATTTGTGCCGGGCCTTCCGCCGTCTAGCTCAAAAAACGCAGGTCTTCATATCACCGCGTGAGGACCATCTCCGCACACGGCTCTCCCACACTTTGGAAGTTGCCCAGATTGCCCGCACTATCGCTAAGGCTCTGCGTCTGAACGAGGACCTAACTGAGGCAATTGCACTGGCCCATGACGTTGGTCATACGCCCTTCGGGCATGCTGGCGAAGCCAGCCTGGATGAGGTATACCGCAGTTATGACCCGCAGGCTCACTTCGCTCACCATGAGCATAGCCTCCGCGTGGTAGATGTGCTGGAAAGAGACGGGAAAGGTCTTAATCTTTCCCGGGAGACCCGCGAGGGCATCGTCGCCCACAGCAAGTCAATGAAAGACTTGCAAATAGATCTGGCGGAAACGACACCGCCCACTATGGAGGCGATGGTGGTCAGGGTGGCTGATCGCATTGCCTATCTTACTCACGATCTCGACGACTGCCTGCGCACCGGCTTTCTGCCTGCCCGCCAAGTGCCAGCAGCAGTCACCGACGTGTTAGGACAGCGTCACAGCCAGCGGGTGGGCACTCTGGTGCGTGACCTTATAGAGCACAGCCTGGACCAGCCGCGCATTTCTATGAGCGGCAGAGTTTTACAGGCGGCCGATGCTCTCAAGGATTTCTTGCTGGAGCAGGTATACCAATCGCCACGTCTACGTGAGGAGACTGACAAGGTCGCAGGCATTATGCATAGTTTATTTGACCTCTATATGGAAGACGATCACGCCTTCACCGAGATCAACAGCGCACCCCCCCCTGACCCCAAGAAGCGCGCCCGCCAGGTGTGCGATTACATCGCCGGTATGACTGACCGCTTCGCCCGCAGCCGCTACCTGCAGCACTTCCTGCCTGCCGGCTTCCCCTCATTTGAACAACTATAACGCACCGCAGCGTCTATTGGTGGTAATAGACATCCCACTCCAAGTAATTGTCCATTGCCTCATATATGGCGTCGGCCACCTGCGACCGGTTGATGGCGACGTGGTGCTCCCAGCCGTTGGTGCAGATATAATTTAGCAGAACCTGCAGATTAGGAATTTCTGCCACTCCGTATCCACCGAAGGTTTCCAGCGGGTCATCAGTGATCTGGCCCTCGCCAGTATAGGCCCGCATCACCCCAGCCACATCATCGGTGGACACGCGCGTGTAAGTGAACGGCCCCGGCTTAATCTGCCCGACGCAGACGCCCCAGGCATTCTCCGCGCCGACACTGTCGGCAAGGATGGCGTGCTGGCTCATAGACACCTCGCTAAATACATCCTTGGGCAGGTTGCTGCAATGGAACAGGACACACTTGTTGGGGTCATCCCCGTAGTTGTTGTTCCAGTCCAACAGTGCGCTGGGCTGCCCGGAGGCCAGGGCCATAGCATACATACCTACCGCCCCAGTGACATCCACCTCACAGGCCGCGGGTATCAACTTCTGGCTGAACATACTCATCACCGCGCAGGGCACAATTCCCAGATATTTCTCGATAGCATCCCAGCACTGGAAGGCAAAGGCATCAATTTCGTTCTCCACAACCCACTGGTCAATCACCAGGCGGAGCTTGGCCATTTTGGCCAAGGCCTGTTCAGGAACCCCTTCCAGCCGCACATAACTGCGCACTTCGCCAAGCTGGTCCTGCACTTCCTGTGCTTCATCATCGAGTCTGTCCACTCGCCCCAGAATATCGCTCAGGTCAACCACCTCCACTGCGATACCCGCAGCCTCCAGTATCTTCTCGCTGAACCGCACCGTCTTGAAGGGCGCAACCCGCGCTCCGATCGCTCCCAGGCGTGCTCCCCTTAAGCCTCCAACAGTGCGGCACACCGCGCCAAACCATTCCAGGTCCGCCGCAAACTCCTCGCTGCCTACTGCTTCCGTGTGCCTCGTGGTCAGTGAGTATTTGGCGCCGTATTGCGTCAGGTTATTACACACTGACATCTTCCCGCAGAAGCTATCGCGGCGGTCAGCTTGCGACATCTTGCCGATTTCGTCCGGGAACGCATGTATTAAAACCGGCACATCAAGTCCGGCCCGGCGGATTGTCTCCGCGACCGCCCGCTCGTCGCCAAAGTTGGGCAAGGTCACCAATATGCCATCGATCTCTTCAGCGTGCTCCTGGAAAAAAGCCGCACACTTCTTGGCATCACTCAAGCTCTCTACCGAACCGTACGGCGTGGCACTTGTATCCAGCACCACTGCTCCGAATCCAGCCTCCTCCAGCTTCTGTAATATCTCTTTACGCCCCGATTCAATGAGATGACTGGGAAAGAACCCTCTGTTGCCGACCAGTACACCGAAAGTTGTTTTCTGATCCATCTGATTTGCCTCCCAAGCGACAAAATTAAGCGCCCACTCTCGTGCTGCTATCTCCCCACTCTCCATACCTACAATCAGCGCACACGCTTTTCCCGCCTTCTACTACCATTCCTTGTCATCGGCTTTAGCCCTTCCTCGTCTCGCCCTCACCAAGACATCTATTGTCTCTCACGCTGTCTATTGCCAGTCAAACTTCGCTGCTTGCCTAAAGCCCCCTTCTCGCAGCCGCCCACAGCAATACCTCTATCCCTTCGTCCTCCACTTGGCGGGCCAAGCCCAGCTCCTCCCAGAGCGCCCGCCCTGGCCGCCACCGGCTAAGCACCGGACAGACTACCTCGCGGAACCTGCCGCCGGTGATACCGAGCTGTCCCTGCGC
>JALGTJ010000326.1 GCA_029821415.1 Candidatus Zipacnadia bacterium | reverse complement strand
CAGGCGTTCTCCGTTCCCGTTTTGTTTGCGATAGTCATAAAGGCGAACGCGTAATAGACGTAGATCGCCAACCAGACTATCAGCATGAAGCCGCCAAAGAGACCGCCTGCCAATCCGGCACCAACATCAGGATGCGCAATTTCCATCTTTCATTCCTTCCTGTCCGTTGAGATTGTTACTGATATTTTCCGCATGCCTCGCTGCTGCATTAACCATTCTCTGCTTAGTACACCAATTCCTCCTTGTGCCAAACGCCTATCGGCGAAACCGCACATGGGGGTCGTCATGTGAGCACATCTTGTAACGGCGCGAGGGAGCTGTCTCTTCAAGGTCCAACTATACAAGCACCGAGGCTGACCCAACAGAGTCGTTCTGACAGAGGAGAGGCCACAGCAGGAGGAGAAGAAGTTATAGATACCCACGAAAGTCTACGGGGTGGTTGGATTGAAGGAACAAAGCAATGGCCTGTTTGAGGTGGTGCTTAGCTCTGCTGCCAAGTTCGGCCAGCAGCCAGCAGTGATAGCTGGCGAAGAGAAGCTGACATACCAGCAACTGATGGCCAGTGCGGGAAGCCTGGCTGCTGGTCTGGCTGAGTTGGGGGTAAAACGGGGCGACCGTGTGGGATTGCTGCTTCCGAATTGTCCCCAGTTCATAGTCTCGTACCTAGCCACCACGGCGCTGGGAGCGATGGCAGTACCTGTCCATTGTCAACTGAGCCCAGTTGAGGCAGCGTATATCCTCAACCACGCGCAAGCACAGACGCTGATTTCCGTCGCAGAGCTGGATTCTCTGCTCAGTGAATTGCACAGCCGGGTAGCTGGGCTGAGGAATCTGCTCACCAGCGGGCAGTCGGCGATAGAACACGCCACTAACCTGGAGCAGGTTATCTCGGCGCATACTAACCGGCCCGTGCGGTCAGATGCAGCTCAATTTGACGATCCGGCGGTGCTCATCTACACCTCGGGGACGACTGGCCAGCCCAAAGGTGCCGTTCTGTCCCATCGTAATCTTCTGGCCAATGCTTGCTCCTGCCGCGAGCTGATAGACGTAACCAGCGACGACACATTCCTGGCTGTCTTGCCGCTGGTTCATTCGTTTGGTGCCACTGTCTGTATGATATTGCCGCTCATAGCAGGTGCCAAGATCGTCCTGCAACCGGCGTTCGCCCCCCTGTCGGTACTGGAGGCCCTGGAGAAACATCAGGTTACTGTATTTGCCGGTGTCCCAGCAATGTTCGCCATGCTGGCAAAATCCCGTACCAGCCGCGAGTATGATCTGCACAGCGCACCGCTACCACTCGAGGTTCTCTCCAGTTTCCAGGAGCGCTACGGCACGGTGCTAGTTGAAGGCTACGGCCCCACGGAGGCCTCACCAGTGGTAAGTGTCAATCCGCCCGCTGGATTGCAAAAGCCCGGCAGTGTGGGCCTGCCCATACGCGGAGTGAAAGTTCGCATTGTGGACGACGCCGGCCAGGACCTGCCCACCGGCGAGGTCGGCGAGATAATAGTCGCTGGCGAGAATGTCATGCGGGGCTACTGGCAGGATGCGACTGCCACCGCCGAGGTCATTAGAGACGGGTGGCTATATACTGGCGATTTGGGGAAACTGGACGCCGACGGCTACCTGTACATCGTTGACCGCAAGAAGGATATGATTATAATTGGGGGTACCAACGTCTATCCACGTCAGGTCGAGGATGTCATAGCTCGGATGCCCCAGGTTGCCGAGGTGGCCGTAGTAGGCAAGCCGGATCCTGTGCGCGGCGAGCGGGTCAGAGCAGTGATAGTGCCAGCCGAGGGCATCAAGCTTAGTGCTGAGCAGGTCATCAGTCATTGCCGCCAGCACCTGGCGCCGTTCAAAGTACCCCGCACAGTGGAGTTCTGCGAGTCGTTGCCCAAATCGGCCCTCGGCAAGGTACTAAAGCGCGAGTTACGCGGGCTGGGATGAAGCACTCTCGGTATCAATACTAGCAACCAGCATTATAGGAGTATTTTGACCAGTGACCGCTGAACAACCGACAGACGGCAACCCAGCTTCGACCAGGTTGCCGGGAACCAATATCGAGTTGCTGACAGATGAACTGCCTTGTGGCAAGTTTAAGGCTGTACTCTTTGATTTTGACGGCACTCTTTCACTGATAAGGGCGGGCTGGCAGGACGTTATGATACCAATGCTGACTGATATCCTTGCCCAGTATCGGCGCGA
>JALGTJ010000056.1 GCA_029821415.1 Candidatus Zipacnadia bacterium | reverse complement strand
GTTGACCTTCACATTAACGAGAGGGGGCGAGTAGTCGGCTACCAGATCAAGAAAAGAGTATCCGACGCCGACATCTCTGCGATGGCCAGCGCCGACGCCCTCACCATCCTGGCCGTAGTTGCAGCACTGCCCCTGCTGCCGGAGGAGGCCGTTGTGCCAGACAGTCAGTGGCACTGGCAGCAGGTAATAACCCTCCGAGACGTTGGGCAGGCTACAGTGGATATGCAATGCCACCTGATTGATATTTCGGGCGAGCAGATTGTGATTGAGTCATCCGGTAAGATCACAATGCCAGAGGTGCAGGTACCCAACCCCTTTGACCCATCCGGGGTAATGAAGGCCACCAATCTCAAGGTCACCATCTCCCGCCTGCGCCAAATATGCCAGCCTGGTACGCTGGTGGTGAGTCAGGTCCAGTGTGAGGCGATGGCCACATTCATAGGAATACAAGCAGATTACACGGTGCCGCTGGGGATGAAGTTCAAGTTCTCTGTTCGGCCGTCTCCCCCGCCTGCGCCCGAGTAGGTTGGGTTCCAGTAGCGGTTAGATAGTAGACAGGTGGAGATCAGTCGGCGAAGATAGCCTGTTCGATGGCACCGATGTCCACGTAGTCGCTCACCAGTGTCTCGGCCATCTCCAGCTTTTTCTTGTCTCCGGGCAGTATTTTGGCGACCAGGTCAGATATCCGCGATGCCAGCTTGAAGGTACCTTCCTTAGAAGCAATCACTGGCATCTGGCCACCACGAATGATGCGCATAATATTTTCACTGGGCAACAGGCCAGTGGTCAGACAGACAGCCGCGCCGCCCCGAGGTTCATCACACACGCCACAGTAAGAGCTGAATACAGCCAGGACCAGGTCATCCCGATCTCCCGGCATAATCACAAGTACCCCGGGCTGGAACAGGTCTATTAGCCGATGCGGCGGAGCTGCCCCAATGATAGACTCACGAATCTTCGCGTCCATGTATTCTCGCCCACTGATGATTTCGGCACCGATCTCCCGGGCAATCTGGCCCAGCGTGATCTCGGCTAGCACCGGTTGATAGGGGATGATGCCCAGTAGTCGCAACTGTTGCCGCTGGAACCACCTCCGTAGCGGCTCGGCGACATATTCCAGCCTCGACTCCTGGACTTTATTGCTTATAACACCCAGTACTGGCACGCCTTCAGCCTCAAAACAGCGGCTGTTCAGTGAGAAGTCGTCAATGGGCCGACCGATGCCGCCACTGGTGACAATAATGGCCTGGCAGCCCAGCTCCCGGGCCACTCGGGCGTTGTCCAGGCCCAGCACCGACCCGACGCCAGCGTGACCAGTACCCTCCACGATCACAATATCGGCATCCTTGGCTATTATAGCAAAACTGTCGCGGATTTCGTCCATCAGTGGTTCACTGTCGGCGGCTCCCAGGAGAAACTGGCGTGTGTAGCCACTGGGGATGGTGACGGGGTTGCCGGCCTTCGGCGGCGTGGGCAGATCAAAGACCTCATTGACCAGAGCTACATCTTCGTCCACTATGTCGGCGCCGACCCTTACAGCACGCTGGCCAACCGGTTTCATATAGTGCACACGGTAGCCGCGCCGGGTCAGGACAGCCACCAATCCCAGTGACACCAGCGTCTTGCCGCTGTGCTGCCCGGTTCCGGCTATGAAGATGTTCGCTGCCATATAATTTCACCTGCCTGCTATATCTATGACCATAAAGCCGCCAGTTGGCTCGCCTCGCTATGTAATTACCTTCGTCCCTTCTACTCTTTCTCCTTCACGAGGAGCCAGCTACGTTGCCCGGCACACGCACCGGTCGACAGCTCAGTGCTGCCCCACTATAATGAGAGGCGACTGGGGCACCAGCTTCGTAGAAGGGAGACGCTTATGAGAATCAGTGTCGCCATCCTGGCATTACTCTTAGTATCGTCGGCCCTGTGGGCGGCGTCGGTGGCTGACTATGGCGCTATCCCTGACGATGACACTGACGACACCGCCGCTTTTAACCAGGCTTTCGCGGCGCAGGTCAAGGACCTTTACGTACCGCCGGGCGCATACATAGTCGGAGAGCTGGCGCTGCCCGACAATACGTATATCCACGGTGGAGGTAGTGCCACAGTGCTGCAATTGGCCGAGGGTGCAGCATACGTGCTGCAAATGGGCAACCATACGTCGCTCACCAACTTACGCCTGGATGGCGCGGAGGCGGCGGCGGATAACTGGACTAAGGGGCTTATCCGGTTGCCGTCGGTCAAGGAAGTCGCACTGACCAACCTCGTGATCGAAAACTATCAGGGTAGCGGGATTAGCACCGACCATGCCGACTATGTCACCATTCGGGACTGTCGTATACAGAACCTGGCGTGTGCGGTGATGATTGTATTCTCACAGCGCATCAGGGTGCTTAACAATACGGTGTTGGACTGCAGCAAGCATGGCATTCAGTTCTGGGGGAACTGGCAGTTTGAGCGCAAGGAATGCTCAGACCTGCTCATCCAGGGCAACTACAGCCGCGATGCCGGAGGTGGGGCAATATGGGGAACGGGGGCAGTCCGGGTGGTGACCAGCGACAACATCGTGGTCAACGCAGAGGACGTAGGGATTGACTACGAGTGGTGTGACGACAGTGTCATCTGTGGCAATAGCGTCATCGGTGCGGCGAATGCCGGCATCTCACTGTTTTACGCCTGTAAGAACATAGCTATAACTGGTAACACCGTGGTGCTCAGGGATTTGGAAAAGGGCAAGCAGACTGGGATCTGGCTGACGCCTACAAACCGCGGGCAATTCAAAGAGGACTACGGCCACCGCAATGTCACCATTGTGGGGAATACTATTCGGGGCGAAGGTGCACGTAAAGTGGGGATAACCGTCGGGGCGGAGTCGCGTGATATAGTCATTGCTAACAATACTCTGATGAACGCCGACATTTCCGATAACTCCGAGCGACCGCCCAGTGCCCAGACGCTGAATCTGCTGAAGCAGGTGACGGTGGTGCCGGCGCCGACGCAGTGGCAATTTGCCACTGACCCGGACGATCAGGGCGTAGACGAGAAGTGGTTTGCCGAGCAGTTTGATGATAGCCAGTGGGCGATAGTTGCTGTTGGCGAAGGAGTAGGTTACGAGAGCCAGAGTTTCCCCGATTATACGGGATACTGCTGGTATCGAATTGAATTTGACGTTCCGCAGAGTGCTAATAAGAAGCACCTATACCTGTACTTCAATACGGTAGACGAACAGGCCTGGGTGTACGTCAACGGCGAGGCTGCCTTTGAGCACACAACCCAGTCCACTGGCCTGCCGGCGGACAGTCTCTGGGATCTACCTTTTGCAGCAGAGGTCGGGCAGTGGTTAGACGTAGGGCAGTCCAATCTCATTGCCGTACGCGTGCATAACAAAGCCGGCCGCGGCGGTATCACCGGCCCGGTCTATCTGCTGGCCAGCGATGAAGTCCTAAGCATAGAGCAAATGACGTCGCTCTGCCAAGCCTATCGTTACGAGGCGGACAGCGCGGCAGCTCGGTAGCCCAGGGGCCTTCCCATTACAGTCTTGGCGCCAGCCTATAGTTGTCCCCGGTCTCCTACCTGGAATGCGTAGAGGTCGGCATCCCGCAGTATGAACTCTATCTGCACTTGCTCCCCCTGGAAGGCAGCGAGATCAGAGAGGCTGTGCCACTCAATTTGATGGTGGCAAGCATCACCTGAGAAGGGCTCTCCTCGCGCCATTTGCGCGCCGCTGGGAACATCCAATAATCGCACCTCGACTGAGCCCCGCGCCACGGCATTGATCTGCAGCGAGTCGCCTTCCAGTCTGAAGGGCTTGGTGAGGATGTGACCCGCACTTGAGCCAGCGTGCAGGGACACAAACCCGTCAAGGCGCAACTTCCCCAGTCCGATGGCCGCCTCCTTGAGGGCATGGTGAGTGCCACTATTAGCACCATAGTAGAACCAGAGCTCATCTCCGACCCGGATAGGGCCCGTACCGGGCACCACCATAAACCCGCCATCCCAGCTTCCCGGCGCGCCGCGCTCTATGAACTTATGCCCGCGGCAGACTCGCTGCCAGTTTAAGCCATCACGGCTAACGGTAAGCTCGCACTCGCTGGTGCCATCGTCGGGGCCAGAGTGGTATAGCCCCAGAATACCAATGTACATATTGTGATAAGGGAATGCCGGCATAAAATAGAACTGAGTGTAGGGGTCGGCAGCGAGGTCGTCCTCATCGGGCAGCATCACCAGATGCCAGGGGCAGTTCCCCTCCGCTAGCTCCGTTTTGCTCACGCAAGTCATCATCAGGCGCAGCGCCAGGCTCCGCCCATCCGGGCAGAAGCGACCAATCTTCACATACTCGTGGCGTGCTGGGTTGTAGGCAATGGTGGTCGTGTCGTCAGTGTAGTGGGCGGCGATACCTTCAACTGTCCAGGCTAAGCCATCTGGCGACGTGATGTAGTAGTACGGGTCGCGCTGGATAAAGCCCTTATAACGCTTCTGGGGAGCCGGCTCGTCACGGTCCTTGTACAGAGTCAGCCACATTCCCGCGTGGCCACCACGGTAGCCCGGAGGCTGGAAGCAGTTGTCCGGTCCGAGGATATCAAGTTGGGGCCGAGTCCAATTGACACCATCTGTGGAGACGAAATACAAATGGTTGCAGACCTCCGGCTGCTGGAATGTAAGCGGCTGGCACCACAGCTTGAAGAGCTTCTCGTCAGGGTCATAAATTACACTGCCCCAGAAGTTGGGGCCCAGCCCATCTATATCCGCTTCCCGCCGTATCACCGGATTACCGGGATACTTCTGAACGGGATGCAGCACCCGCTCGAGGCCGCTCATTCGCGCTATCACCGCATCATCAAGGAAGAGCTGGCGTTCGGTGCCCACTTCAATGGAGGCACTCCTCCTGGGGCCGGGTAACCGTACACCCTCGGCAAGAGCATTCAACTGGTCTACCCCCAGCGCTTCTCCTCGGTAGACCCGCAGGCGTTCGATCGCGGTGTTGGTATCCTTCAGAATCCGCATTGGCCCCCGGGTGGCGGCAAGTTCCAGGTGCTCACCCAGCTTGAAGGACTGCCAGTTCGTCTTGCCGGGGCCCTCGCGGCCAAGCTCCGTCGCCGCCAGGATTACCTCGCCAGCGTCGAAGCTTAGCGCCAGATCATACCAGCGGCTGAAGCGAGGCAGCAATTCACGCGATGAGCTGACACATCGGTAGTCCCTGACCGTCCCATCAGTATCAGTGAGCCGCAGGTTCACCGCTATCTCTTCGTCCGCCGTGGTAGTCCAACTCAGTACGGGCTTGCCATCAAGACCGGGCAGTACCGCCAGGTTGTACCCCCTGTCGTTGCGGGTACAGCCTCCGTAGATTATGCGCATCCAGAGAGTGAACTTCTTGCCCAGCGCCAGCCGAGGGTCCTGCGGAATCCGCAAGTCCGATGACACCCAGCGATCATAGCCGACCTGAGGAACGTGATTTGTCCAGCCCAGCGCCCAGCCGTTACCGGGTGCCTCCCGGCCGCCGCTGGGAATCTCTTGACCGGTCAGAAGCGGTGGGAACTCGGGATGAAACTCGTTGAACAGTAGGTCCGGCAAGCCCCCTTTAACGCTGTTGGCAAGTGGGGCCTGCACAGAGAAGCAGTAGTCGCCCACCAAGCTACCCGCCACCGAGGTACCGGGCAGCAGCAACCAGATACCACTGACGATGACTAATCCTGTAGCGTACGCCACGCTGGTACACGAAAGCATGTTGGCCTCCCGGTGATAAAAAATATTCTTTGCTCGCGCTGCGTCGCGACTCATGCAAAAAAGGCGCCTTATATCACAGACAAGAGACACAAGGCTAAGATGGATCAGCAAAGCCGCGAATGTTGTCAGACCCGCATTTCCCATTTGGCCTTTGCTTAGCTGTATATTGCTCAAGTCGGGGAGAAATGCCTTCTCGTACTGGTAATCTACCACCGAAGGGCAGCGCTGGACGGTGAGTAGATGTGACCGTTAATGGGCAAATCCGACGGGAACTGGCGCTGAGGCTATTCAAAGAATCCGTCTTAGAGCCGTTGCCAGCGCAGTGGCCTCCCTCACGATGTTCCTGACCTCGCCCTGGTGCTTTACGCTCCGTTGACACATAGATTAAGATGTGATATAGTATGCAGCGCAAGTGTGAAAAACAGTGACAAACTGGGGGACATCGCGATGTCTCTCGTGACACACAAAGTCAGTGGTGCCACAGTGGTGCCACCAGCTCAGTGACAAACTCAAGGCCAGGACTGGGCCTGAGTAGTGCAAGCCTATGCGCAGTCTATAGCCCGCGGTCCTTAAACAAGGACGCGGGTTTTTGCGTACCTAGCTGGTAGTCAGCCGACATAGCCAGCGGCGACAGGAGCAGACAAAGAAGCAGCAACTACGGTACGCCCCAGCAATACAATTCGGGATCGACAACGAAAGGAGGTGGACACAATGCTTAGCAAACGAGACGGTTTTACCCTCATAGAATTGCTGGTGGTGATTGCGATCATCGCGATCCTGGCAGCGATTCTGTTCCCAGTCTTTGCCAAGGCCCGGCAGAAGGCTCTGCAGACCAGTTGCTTGAGTAACGTCAAGCAGATAACACTGGGCTACATGATGTATGCCGAGGACTACGACGGGAAGGTGCCCTTCGGATGTTGGGGTGGGGAAAAGCCCGCGGAGTGCGGGGGTAGCCCCTGGAGTACTGCGTGGGTGTGGCTACTGGAACCCTACGTGAAGAACGTGCCCATCTATATCTGCCCGGTGTGGGGAAAGGAAGGCTCGAGGGTTTCAGAAGGCTGGCAGGGAGTAAGCAGCTACATCCCGCCGGTTCCGACCTGGGAATTGTACGGTCCGTGGTACGGTCCCGACCCGCGTACGAGGTTTCACTCGTTAGGCGAGCCTAAATATCCTGCTGAAGTTATTCTGCTGGCGGAGTACAGTAACTTCTGGCTCCAATCACCGTTTGGGCCATCGATTTGGGCGCCGTTCTGCGACCCCGCGTTGTGGGCTGATGACATTGATCCCAATTGCTGGCAGCGGTTTTTCGCTGATTATGGATGCTGCGACCTAGGAACGGCCAGGCGCCATCAAGGAGGTAGTAACTTCGGCTTTGCCGACGGTCATGCCAAGTGGATGAGCCGCAATTCCGTGGTAGATGGAGCCCAGGCTTTCTTTGCGTGCAGCGGATGGAACACTCAAGGATATTACGAAGGTACCGAATGGGACCAGCAGTTTCTGGATGCAGCCCAGGGTTGCCCGAACTATGACATGATAATTAACGACCTGAAGATGTGGGGCCTGTTCAACGACTAAGCGCACCCTATGCCCCAGAGACCGCCGAATGAAGAAGGCACCTGGCCTGAACGGGAGCTTAGCTTTGCCAGAGACTACTGTCCGTAAAAGCCTCTTCGCTGGAAATTGCAGGGTGCAGAAAGGAGGAACAACTGTACTACGCACGAATAATACAACTCGTAATCGACAACGCAAGAAGGTGAACACAATGCTTAGCAAACGAGCGGGTTTTACCCTCATTGAGCTGCTGGTAGTGATTGCGATAATCGCCATCCTGGCGGCAATCCTTTTTCCGGTCTTTTCCAAGGCCCGGGCGAAGGCGCAGCAGACTGTCTGCCTCAGCAATATGAAGCAGATGGCCCTGAGCACGCGGATGTATGTATCGGACTGGGACCAGATGTTCCCTACCGTCGGCCAGTGGAACTACTTCCCTGGCACCTACGGATGGCTGGGGGCGTTGGAGCCCTACCTGAAAAACACGCAGATTCTGCACTGCCCAATGAAGTCAGGAACAGGGGTCAACTATGCTGCTAATGGTGGCCGAAAAAAGGCGTGGTATGGTTACGACAGCCTCTGGGGGTTTGAGGACTGGTGGACTCCAGCGACGATGAGCTACGCGGCCAGTACCGGCGAAATAGAGTGCCCCGCGAACATCATCTCGAACTTTGAGGAGGCGCGGGGCGGAGGCAGCGGTATCCAGAATGGCGATGTTAATGCCGGGTGGTATGGGGACTTCTTTGGCCAGTACGACTGGTACGGCAACGACAATCCCCCCTTGCACAACCTCGGCCAGAACTTCAACTTCGCCGACGGACATGCTAAGTGGTACAGTCTGGTTGATCATCCCGGCTGGAATGATCCCCAGGGGGTACCCTCGCCGAACAATGGGACCTGGGCCGAGCGGCAGATCAGCTTTGACAGAGAGTACTGCCCGTAAGAGGATTATCCCGGGGAATCGGAGGCCAGAGCGAGGCAATATAGACAGCGCCTACGGGGCGCAGAAAGGAGCAGTGACTATGGCACAAACCAATAGTACAGTTAGGAAGAGACAACGAAAGGAGGTGAACACAATGCTTAGCAAACGAGAGGGTTTTACCCTGATCGAGCTACTGGTGGTGATTGCGATCATCGCGATCCTGGCAGCAATCCTTTTCCCGGTCTTTTCCAAGGC
>JALGTJ010000325.1 GCA_029821415.1 Candidatus Zipacnadia bacterium | reverse complement strand
GAAGACTGTGCCCAGGCGATTGGCGCAGCGGGCGATCGTTTCAGGATCGGCGAACTCAGTGATGCCGTCTGCACCAGTTTCATCATCCAGAAGAATCTGGGTACATTTGGGGACAGCGGGGCAGTGATAACTGACCGCGATGATATTGCTGAACGCGTCAGGCAATTGCGCAATCACGGCTCCCCGGCCCGTTCGGTGCATTCTATGGGCTACAACAGCCGACTGGATGACTTGCACGCTGGCATCCTTAGCGTCAAGCTTAAGCATATTGATACGTGGAACGACCAGCGCCGGGCCCTCGCCCGGCAGTACGACGAAAAGCTGAAAGATACCAGCTTGAAGTTGCCGTACGAAATGCCGGGATACCGCCACGTCTATCACCTGTACGTGATTGAGACCAGACCGGAGGAGCGCGACAATCTGCTGGCTTTCCTGAACGACAATGGGATTAACGCGCTATTCATCAGCAGGAAGGCTACCCGTGGGGGCAGGATGCGGTGGCCGATCCCCGTTTACCTGCCACGGAGGCCAATGCAGCTTGTTGCATCTCTCTGCCTATGTACCCCGAACTGACAGACGACGAACTGCAATACACGGTTGACAAAATCCTCGAGTGGGAGCGGACCAATCAGTGAGCGATACCAGCAAATGGCTCATAACTGATGTGGCAATCAGGCTCCAGCAATTGATACTAATTCCAGGAGGCAAACAATGAGCCAGACCACCTATACTGTTGCGATAGTCGGTATGGGCAAGCGAGGCACGCACCATGCGACTGCCTTTCATAACAATCCCCGCTTCCAAGTAGTCGGGGTATGCGATATTGACGTGTCCCGGTTAGAGAAGGCAGCCGCGGGGTTGGAGAATCCCGTGACCAGTACCGATGCCGATGATTTGCTCAGTCGGGTCAAGCCGGATGTACTGTGCTTCTGCACCCTACCCAGCCAGCGGCTTGAGTTTATCAAGCTCGGGGTCGCCCACGGGGTTAAGCTGATCGCCTACGAAAAACCTATGGCGCTGTCCACCAACGAGGCCTTGGAAATTATGCAGTGTGTCCGGGAGGCCGGAGTTAAGACTGTGGTCAGCCATCAGCATCGCTACGGTGAGCATTACCAGAAGGTTAAGGAGATTATCGCCAGCGGCGCGCTGGGTCGCGTCCACACTGTCTACGGCACGGCCACCGGCTGGATGATGCATATGATGACTCACCTCATTGACTACATCCGCTGGTTCAATGAAGAGGCTGAGGCCGAGTGGGTGATGGGACCGATGTACACTCCTCTCCTGATTATATTGCGGGTATCATCCAGTTCGCCAACGGCGTGCGGGGGGTGGTGGAGACAGGGGCCGGAGCTCCCGACGTGCCCGAGGTTGACTATTGGTGGCGCAAGTGTCGTATAGGTGCGCAAGGCACTGAGGGCTTTGCGGAGGTTCTTACCGGTGGGGGGTGGCGGGCTGTCACTCGCGACTCGGGAGGGGTGATCTCCGGTGAAGGATGCATGGACTATGCCCACGATATGGTCCCCTATGTGCAGCAGATCGCCGACTGGCTTGATGACCCGGAAACCGTACACCCCTGCAACGGCGAGAGTGCCTACAAGGGCTTTGAGATTATGATGGGAATTTGTCGCTCAGTGGTCCAGCGCGGCCAAATTCGGCTTCCTCTGGGGCCGGGTGAGCCGGAGATAGAAGCGCTATCCCGAGTGCTGCCGGATAGACCGGTCCTACTGGCTATGCCCGAAAACGCCGACAAGTATCTTTAGCATAGTGCAGCAAAACCGAAGTCTTCGGAATGCAGCGGATGTGGCGTGCGGTTGAGTTCTGTACAGAGTATCTCAAGCAGTATCATATGCCAGCACCGACTTTTGCGGCCCTGTGAAGTGGGTAGGCCGGCCTTATCGAGCCGCTGATTTTGGTAGTGCCCTCTCTTCCTGTCGTTCGGACATATGCCCTGCTTAGCTATCTTCTAATCCAACTGACTGCTCCCCAGCAGCTTTATCCTCAGTGTTAATACAGAGAATGGCCAATGTTTTCCTACCGATTTCCGGCATAATTTTCCCCCAAATGGTCTATTTCTGGTTCAAATGGGCTGAACGCGCCTACTTCAGGGAAGGTATGCCGGAAAAGCTTGGCCTTGGTAGCACCCTCTCAAGTGGAGAATTGCCGGTAGTATTCCGTTGACAGCGGGCATGAGGGGCCTTAGACTACAGGTAGCGCTTTCCGGAATACCTGTCTGTTGGCATACGGAAACATACTTCCGTAAGTGGACGGATAAGCGTGCTTTTGTGAGTCTTCATCAGCCTTTCGATGAGACAACCGCGGGTACCAATAATGTGGAGGTACGCA
>JALGTJ010000055.1 GCA_029821415.1 Candidatus Zipacnadia bacterium | reverse complement strand
GCCGGCGAGCTACTGCGCGAGTGTGGGCTGTACGAGAACCTAAGCTTCTCAATGATGAACCCGAGCGATCTGGACAAATGTCAGTGGCCTCAGGACGACGCCTGCCGCGATTTCGTGGTGCTGGCCAATCCGGCTAGTTCTGACCTGACGGTGATGCGTACCACGCTGCTTCCCGGCCTATTGACGGCTGCCGCCCGCAATGCCCACCAGCGGGTTAAGGTTAATGACGTAGCTCTTTACGAGATCGGCACGGTCTTCTTTCCCCAAGATGAACAATCACTTCCCAGGGAACGACAACACGTTGCTGCAGTAATAACTGGCAACCTGCTGACGGCCAATTGGAATCTGTCTGCCGAGCAGGCGCAGGTTGATTTCTACTACATGAAGGGTATTATCGAGCAACTGTGCCAGGGCTTGGGCGTCCCCGAGCTTAGCTTTGTCCGACAAAAGCATTCGACTTTTCACCCGGGCAAATGTGCGCAGATTCAGTTGGAGGGCGAGCTGATTGGCTTGCTCGGTGAGATTGCTGCTGAGGTGGTGGAGGCCTATGATCTGCCCGAAGGTGCCTGCGCCTTCGAGTTGGATCTGGATATGTTGCTGGAGCGTGCTGTGTTGTACACCACTTATCAGCCCGTGCCTCGATTCCCTGCCGCCGAGCGCGACCTGGCCATTATCGTGCCAGATAATGACGAGTTTGCCGCGACACGCCTTATCGAGGAAATTGAGCAGGCCGCAGGCGAGTTTCTGGCGAGTGTGACCCCCTTTGATGTTTATGCCGACCCTCAGCAGATTGGCGCCGGGCGTAAGTCAATCGCCTTTCGCTTGGTCTTCCGCGCCGAGGATCGCACACTCACCGACGCAGAGGTGGAGGCGGCAATGGCGACAGTTCATAGCCATATGGAAGAGAAAGTCGGCGCAAAAGTGCGTAAGTAGTCGCTGGTGTGTTTGCCCTGGCATTTGGCGTAATTAGTACGGCATGCAGGTGGTATAAATGAGCGACTGGACGAAGTCGTGCCGTGAGACAATGGCGATTGCTTTGATATTGCTGACACTCGGGCTGGTCGTAGGGATAGGACTGGCTGGCGCTGACGAGTCGGCGGTGGCATTGAAGATAGATATGGGACCGACTCTGGGCGATTTGACATCTACTTCGGCGTTGCTAACGTGGCATAGTAATATACCGTCTACCGGCTGGCTTGAACTGGGGGGCGAGAGAGTGGGCGAGGGCGGGCCGGCCCAGACCCACCGGGTGCGTCTGCAAGGTCTCTCGGCGGGCCGGACCTATTGGTATACCGTTAAAGCAGCAGTCGGCGATCAATCAGTTAGTGTCGGCCCCCATTGCTTTCGCACTCCCTCGCCGTGGCTGTCGCGGTGGAGCTTTGCTGCCTACGGAGATACGCGCAGCCGTCCGGAGGCGCACCGCCAGGTAGTGGCCGCGATGCTGGCGGCCAACCCTCGCTTGATTCTTCATACCGGCGATCTGGTCGCCGATGGTCGCTCAATGGATGACTGGTACCATTTCTTTCCCGTCATTGGCATATTCGCGCGAAACCTCCCCTGCTATCCAGCCATCGGCAACCATGAGAGAAACGCCGCCCTGTATTATGAGTTGTTACCTATACCCAGCGGGGGTGGCGACTACGGCAGCGAATGGTATACGTTCACCTACGGCAACTGCCAGTTTTATGTATTGGACAGCAACCGGCGTATCGCCGAGCAAACGGAGTGGCTGCGTGCGCAACTTGCCCAACCTAAGCCGCCGGCAGTACATTGGCGCATTGCGATGTGGCATCACCCGCCATTCTCCTCCGGCCCGCATGGGGGTAATGCGACTATTCAGCGGCAGTGGTGCCCGCTGGTGGAGAATGGGGATGTTACACTGGTTTTCTGTGGGCACGACCATCTGTATGAGCGCAGTGTACACGGGGGCGTGCACTACGTAACCCTGGGTACCGGTGGCGCCCCCCTGTACTCACCAGGGGCCAGTCCCAACCCTTACAGCCGCTTTGCCTTAGCTGCCTTGGGCTTCTGTCGTATTGAGGTTACGCCCAGCCAGTTGAGGTACGTTTTCGTTGATACGAATCAGAACCGTTACGATGAGTTCACAGTCGTTCGTGAGCGACAATAACATGTCAGCCGGTCGCCGTCAGGAGGGGAAAATAGTGGCACGAGCGGAAGTAATCGCGATTGGTGAGCTGTTGGTCGAGATAATGCGCAAGCGGGTAGACAGTCCGCTGGACAGGCCTGACGATTTTGTTGGGCCGTTTCCCAGTGGGGCGCCAGCTATCTTCGCCGATCAGATGGCTCGATTGGGGCACAGCGTTGCCTTCGTGGGTGCTGTAGGGCGGGACGATTTCGGGAAATGTTTGCGGCCGCCGTCAGTTCATCTTCCACATTGGCAACGCCGCTGCCGGACAGATGATAGTGGCGGATGCCGACCTGTTTGCTGGCGCTCGCTGGTTGCATATCTGTGGCTCGTCGCTGTCTGCTGGTGAAAAGATGAGAGAAGCTTGCTACGAGGCAGTCCGGTTGGCTGAAGGGGCAGGCTGTCTTATAGCCTTTGATCCTAATCTTCGACCTGAACTGCTGGGCGGGGAGGAGGCGCTACGACAGATCTGTGCACCGATACTTGATGTCGCTACGCTGGTGCTGCCCAGCGGTGCGGAGGCCCAGGTTCTTACCGGCACTTCCGACCCGGAAACCGCGTGCCAGGCATTGCTGGAGCGCGGTGTGCAGTATGTGGCCCTGAAGCGAGGTGCCGCGGGTTGTACGATCTTCACTGCTGACGAGGTTGTACCCGTGCCGGGCTTTTCGGTTGACGCCGTTGATCCGACCGGTGCCGGCGACTGCTTTGACGCCGGGTTTGTAGTGGGACTTATTGAGCAGTTACCCCTGGAAGAGGTCGGGCGCTTGGCCAATGCCTGTGGCGCGTTGGCTGCGACGGCAATGGGCCCGATGGAGGGAGCCGCTTGGCGTAGCGAAGTGGATAGCTTTATCGGCCGGCGGCAGTGAGTTGGCCTCGCCGGGCAGATAGACCGAGCCATCTGTCTCACTGTAACCTGAGTGGTCAAAACCTCTGTTTGGCGTAACGCTGCAACAAGGCGGCAACGCCTGCGCACAACGCAAACAGAATGCCAAACACGATGAAACTCGTATCCAGGTTGGTTCCGTTGCCTGCGGCCAGCCGACTTCCTACCAGCCCCACTATTGCTCCCAGATCCCGGCCGCTGAATACTACTCCATAGGCCAGCGGGCGGCGCCTGCGCTCAGCCGAATCCCCGACCAGTGCGGCGCTAATCACCGGCACTGCGCTATTGAGTAAACCCCAGAGCGTGGCGGCAAGGGCCAGAGCTATGGGACTGCGCCAGAGTACCGCCAGTGCGCATCCCACTGCTGCCAACAAGAAAGAGACCGATAACACCGGCGCGCGACCGCCCAGATCAGAAAGCCATCCACTCACAAAGGAGAGGCCAATGATGACTGCCGGGTAGAACATCCCGCTAACCCACACGTATTCAGCGCCGTACTCAGCTTTAACATAGTCGGCGAACGTTGATAACATTAGCCCGAAGGCCACCGCTGAGCTGCCCAACAGAAGCATCGAGATGATGGCCTTGGGCTGGGCAATGATCTGCCGAAGCTTGGCACGAGTTGGTGGGGCAATCGTTGCCTCGGTGCTCCGAGGCAGGCCGAAAGCCAGCAATAAAGCCACCAGGGTGATGATAGCTGCGGCGAGATAGGTCAACTGGGGGTGGGTGTTGTAGCGGGCGAAGATCAGCCCCAGCACGATGACCCCGCTGAGCCAGCCGGCATGGGTTCCGGCATACAGCAGGCCCATACCGGTACCGTAACGATCTTTTCGTCCCTCGGTGAGCGCCAGTATCTGCATAGTTGTCCCGCCCCACAGCGCTGCTGCCCCCCAGCCCCACAACACTGCAAAGCCCAGCGCCAGCCCGTAACTGGGCAGGTATGCGACTACGAACATCCCAGCCGGGAACAGGAAGTAGGTCACCGCGCCCACTGCTGTCCATTTCCAGTCCGGCCAACTCTGCAGCAAGTAAACGTTGCCCACGCGGAAGACCATCATCGTAGCGTAGACTGCTGCCAACAGCACGACGCAGCTTAGCGGGCCCCAGGGTGTGACTTGCTGCAGGTACGATACCAGGTAGAGTTGCTGGGCACCAGCACCAGCAAAAATAAAGTAGAAGATCACCACCAGTAGCAGTAGATGCCTGCGCTGTTGCTCAGGGGCTTGGGCTGGCGGCTCAGTGTACGGAGTATTGGTCATAGTCTCAGGTTGGCACCATTTACTGCCCCGGCCGACTTGGGTTTTGTGCGTTCCGGTCGATCTGTGCGGCAACCCGAGCTGGCAGCCCCCAGATGTGGATGAAACCTGGTGAGGCCGACTGATCAAAGATGTCCTCTGCCGCATAGGTGGCCAGTTCATATTGATACAGCGAGCGCTCCGAGGCGCGCGCTACCGCCTGACAACTACCCTTATGCAACTTGACGGTGACCTTGCCGGTGACTCGCTTCTGCGTCTCACTTACAAAGGCATCAATGGCCTCCCGCAGCGGCGTATACCACAGGCCATAGTAGACCAGCTCGGCGTAGCGCAACTCCAGATACGGCTTGAAGTGCATAGTCTCGCGGTCCAGAGTCAGTGATTCCAGGTCGCGGTGCGCAGTGAGCAGGATTACTGCGGCAGGGGCTTCGTAAAGCTCGCGCGACTTGATGCCAACCAGTCGGTTCTCTATCATATCAATACGGCCAACCGCATTTTCCCCGCCTATTGTGTTGAGGCGGCTGATCAACTGGGGTCCAGGCAGTTCCTCGCCATCCAGAGCTACCGGCACACCCTGCTCGAAGGCGATCTCCAGGTAGGTAGGCTCCTCTGGCGCGGCGGCAATACTATTGGTCCATTCCCAGGCGTCTTCGGGGCCCTCGCGGGTGGGATCTTCAATCTGCCCGCACTCAATGGAACGTCCCCACAGGTTGGTATCCGTTGAGTAGGGGCTTCCCTTGCCCACCGGAACCGGTATATTGTGCTGCTGTGCATAGTCTATCTCCTGCTCGCGAGTCATTCCCCATTCACGGGCCGGGGCGATTACCTTCAACTCGGGGGCCAACGCGGCGTAGGTGACTTCAAAGCGGACCTGGTCATTGCCCTTGCCGGTGCAGCCGTGGGCTACGTACTGAGCTCCATACTCGCGGGCCACCTCCACTTGCGTCTTCGCCAATAGTGGTCGGGCCAGCGCAGTAAACGCCGGATATTGGTGCTCGTACATCAGATTGGCACCGATGGCCCGACTAATGAAGTCATCAAAGAACTCCTGCTTCACGTCAACCACCAGCGACTCAATTGCACCGACGTCCAGTGCTTTCTGGCGAATGGCCTCGTAGTTTTTCTCTTCACCGACATCCACGGCCAGCGCGATGACCTCCACGTCGTATTGCTCAGCAATCCACCGGACAGCCACCGATGTATCAAGGCCACCTGAATATGCCAGCACGCACTTGCTCATCACAGTTAGCTCCTTTCTTGCAACAAGGGGTAAACCATTGGAAGATGATTATAACACTTCCGACAGTATTTGACCATTTGAATTTGGGCATTCTGTCTGGAAAGCCACCGGCTTGTGGCATCACAAGTGATGGTAGATAATCCAGGAGCAAAGGGGGGAGATTGCCTTTCAGCAAATTTGCGAGCACTCGCCTTAAAGTACTTGACATCCGCCTATTTATCTGTATAATATAGCTTAGCACTCTGATGGTGAGAGTGCTAATGGGGTGCAGCAACGGTTTGTTCCTCGCATTTGCGCTGCCTGTTTCAATTAGGACCATGAAGAGGGTGATGTAGCTGCTATGTTGTAACCACTGGGAAGTCGTATGTTCGTTGAGCTCAGTGAGGCTGAGGAGAAGAGTGCAGGGGGGATTGTCCTGCCTGAGTTCGCTCGGGAGCGGCCTGCTGAGGGTAAGGTGATTGCTGTGGAGGCCGAGACGGATTCTGGAGGACGGTAAGCCCCCGGGAGATAAGTGTCTCGGAGGGCGACGTCGTCATCTACAGTACTGAAGTTAGCGTGGGCGGGGAAGAGTATGTGCTGGTGGACGAAGATTCTATTCCGGCTATTCGCAAATGGATAAGTTGCGCAGAGAATTATTCAAAAGGAGGAAACAATATGCCTGCTAAGCAGATTGCCTTTAATGAAGAGGCACGCCGCCAACTGGAACGCGGTATTAACAAGGTCGCTGATGCGGTGAAAGTCACGCTGGGTCCTAAGGGGCGCAATGTGGTGCTGGAGAAGAAGTGGGGCGCTCCGACAATTACTAAGGACGGCGTCACCGTGGCCAAAGAGATAGAGTTGGAGGAGAAATACGAGAATATGGGAGCCCAGCTCTGTAAAGAAGTTGCCTCCAAGACCAACGATGACACCGGCGATGGTACCACTACCGCTACCATCCTGGCCCAAGCCATTGTCAAAGACGGCTTGCGTAACGTGGCAGCCGGCGCCAATGCTATGCTGATAAAGCGCGGCATCGAGAAAGCAACCGAAGCTGCCGTTGAGGCAATCCGCGAGGCCAGCCACCCGCTGGAGACCAGTGAGGAGATCGGATTTGTCGCTGGCATCGCTGGTAATGACCCGGAGATTGGTAAGCTCATTGCCGATGCTATGGACAAGGTGGGCAAGGATGGTGTCATTACTGTGGAGGAGTCCAAGGTTGGGCGCACTGAAATGGAAATCGTCGAGGGTATGCAGTTCGATAAGGGCTACATTTCCCCGTACTTTGCCACCGAAGCGGAGACGATGCAGTGTGTGTTGGAGAATCCCTACATTCTCACTTATGAGAAGAAGATATCCTCTGCCGCTGACATTGTCCCGCTGCTGGAAAAGATCGCTGGCGCAGGGGCGAGCCTGGTGGTCATTGCCGAAGACGTTGAGGCTGAAGCTCTGGCCACTATGGTAGTCAATAAGATGCGCGGCAGCCTCTCATCGGTGGCTGTCAAGGCACCGGGCTTTGGTGACCGCCGCAAGCGCAATCTGGAGGACATTGCTATTCTCACTGGCGGCACCTTTATCTCCGAAGATCTGGGCATTAAGCTGGATAGTGTTCAACTCGATGACCTTGGCCGAGCCGAGCGGGTGGTAGTCACCAAGGATGATACTACCATCATCAACGGCGCAGGCACTCAGGAGGAACTGGACGCCCGCATCGCCCAGATTCGCCGCGAGATCGAGGACACTGACTCAGACTACGATCGGGAGAAGCTCGAAGAGCGGCTGGCCAAACTCGCCGGCGGTGTTGCGGTGATTAAGGTCGGTGCCGCCACTGAAGTCGAGCTCAAGGAGCTCAAGCATCGCTTTGAGGACGCGCTCTCGGCGGCTCGCTCCGGCATTGAGGAAGGCATCGTACCGGGTGGTGGGGTAACTCTGGCGCGAGCGTCTGCTGCTATTGACGGCCTGGAGGTTGATGGTTCCGACGAGCAAACGGGCGTGGAAATCGTTAAGAAAGCGCTGGTAGAGCCCCTCAAGCAAATCGCTGCCAATGCCGGGTATGAGGGCAGCGTAGTGCTCGAAGACGTGCTGGAAAATGATGACCCCAACTTCGGGTTCAATGCCTTGACCGAAGAGTTCGGTGATCTGGTCAAAGATGGTGTGGTTGACCCCGCCAAGGTCGTGCGCTGTGCGCTGGAGAACGCTGCCAGCATCGGGGCCCTGGTGTTGACTACGGAGGCGATTGTCGCCGAGATCCCTGAAGAGGAGCCCGCAACACCTGCCGGAGGAGGCATGCCGCCCGACTATATGTAAAGCGGCGTACACCTATGATCCAACCGAAAGGGCCGAGCCTTTGCGGCTCGGCCTTTTTTCTGTGGGGTATTGTGCAGTACGGCGGGGCGCGCCCGGTGATACCCGGTTAAGCCGTAATGGTAACGGGGCTGTCAGATTGGGTGATCTGGCGCATGCAGGAGGGGAGTTTCTTCCTATGGTCGGTACTCGCCTTAGCAAAGCAATCTGTCACTCCTACTACCTACTCTTCGGCTTGGTGGGCATCGGGCTGCTTCCCCCACTTGTCAAGAGCTTCGAGGATGGCTATGGCATCTCCCACACCACGATCGGTCTTGTGCTGGGCGTCGGTGCTGTGCTGCTATCCCTGGCCTCGCTGGGCGTTGGCGTGTGGTACGACCGGCGTGGCGGCCGAACGGTGCTAAGCGCCACCATGCTGCTGTGTGCGGTCTCGGCCCTCGGTATCTACTTCACTCACAGCGTTGTCCCCTTCGTAGTTCTGCTGCTCTCATTCCATATTGCGAACGGACTCGGGGCGGTAGTGAACCCACTCGTTGCGAGGCTCTACGCTGAGGAGCGTGCTCGCGGGATGAACCTCCTGCATGCCTGGCAAGGCGTGGGGAGGTTGCTAGCGCCTATGTTGGTGGCGGCGTGCATCGCACTCACGGGTCAATGGCGCTCGGCATTTGGTGTCTCGGCCATAATCTTCGGCAGCTGGTTTCCGCTGGTCTGGTTTGGCCTCAAGGAAACTCCGCAGGCACAGAGTCAGCAACATCACGATACGGCCTTCAATACTATGGCGCTGCTGCGTGATAGAGTTGTGATGCTCGGGGTCGCCGGATTCTTCCTTCTATCTGGTTGCGAGATGAGTCTCATGACCTGGATGGCCAACTTCCTGGAGTCGGAGACCCAATTCGGGAAGACTGAGGCGCTAACTGCCCTCACGGCCATGATGCTCGGTTACACCGCCATCCGGCTTCTCCTCGGG
>JALGTJ010000054.1 GCA_029821415.1 Candidatus Zipacnadia bacterium | reverse complement strand
GAATTGGTAGACGCACGGGACTTAAAATCCTGGGTCTGAATAAGGCGTGCGGGTTCGACTCCCGCCCCCGGCACCAGCACAGTACCAGCAGAACTACTCATCGCTCTTAAGAAGTCGACTATGGCAGAAGAGGCAGTGACATCAGACTCGCGAGTTAGTCCTGCTATCGCCGGCGCGAGTGGAGGCCCTGCTGATGATGGTCGGGGCCGGTGCGATTCTGGCGGCGGCCCGTCTGTTGACACCCGATCCCAGCGGCTACGGTACCCACGAGCACATATTCCTGCTGCCCTGTATTTTTCGCTCAGTGACAGGCCTACCATGTCCGTTCTGTGGAATGACCACGGCCTTTGCGCTGATGGCCCGGGGGCAATGGGCCGCCGCCTTCGGTATTCACGCGCTCAGTCCCGCTGCCTACTTGCTTACCTGGGGGGTAATGCTGGCTGGTGCAGTGGGGTTGGTGCGTAACCGGCGGGCAGTGCCGCAGTGGCTCTTCGGTCAACGGGCAGGCCGAGTCATCTTGTTTATCATTCTACTGGGTTGGGTCGCCAATCTGGCTCGAGTTTTGTGGCACGTATGAAGTGTGGGTGCTGGAGCATTTGGTGAAATATTGTGTACTGGTGTTGACAGATGAGTTGTTATGGGTATAATTATCGCAGCAATCATATTTTCTTCTCACTGGTAAAGCCAGGCCGTTGTCCTGAGTAGTCGGCCAGATATCTGGCTGCCGGGCGGGTGTGTGACGGAGCACGTTGAGTTGGGTCTGCCCAGCTACCACACGGCTAAAGGTACGGGAAAATTATGTCTTCCCCAATACCGATACTGAAGTTTGGAGGCAGGGTGCTCCAGGGGTATGAGCGGTTTGGACCCGATGAGGATAGTGTAGTAGAGCAATGCCACAAGCTTACGAACGCTAACGAGATATACCGGCTGCTTCAGCAGAAGCGCAACGAGGCGCGAGCGGTGCGCCTTCGCGAGATCGCACAGTGCTTCATCTTGCCTCTACGTGCGCAGGGAATTGTGCCGGCGATAGTGGTATCAGCCTTTGACTGGGCTACGGACAAGCTTGACCAATTGAGTGCTTATATCTCTCCCAACCCCGTAGATCGCGAGTATGCACGTTTGCTGATGAGTGGTGAATTACGGGCCAATTCTTCTCTAGCTATGACGTTGGAGGCTCTGGGCTGCTCTGCCTATTCGATGACGGGGCGGGAGGCGGGTATACGGACTAAAGGTGGGGCAGTAGGGGCCTTGATTGACTCGGTGGACGCCGGCTATCTGCGCCACCTTATTCGTGAGGGAATCGTGCCTGTGGTTGCTGGCTTTCAAGGTTACTATAGGGATCCACAGACGGGGCGCAACGAGGTTTCCATTCTGGGCCGAGGCGGCTCTAACCTGACTGCTGTGGCCTTGGCGCATGCCCTGGGCCAGCCCGAAGCTACTATGTGTAGCGACATAGACGGCGTCTATGACCGGCCCCCGTCAATCTACGACGATGCGCAGAAGATTGAGGAAATAAACGGTCGTGATCTGCTGCAGTGGTCGGACTTCCCGCAGGTTATCCAGCGAGAAGCGGTGGAGTACGCGCTGGAGTGCGGGATTGATATCTGGATTCGTAGTGGATTTGACCCTGAGCTTCCCGGCACCCGAATTGTGTGCTCTAAATGACCGCTGCTGGGCATGTCTTTGGCTGGTGGGAAAGACCGGAGGTTTGGTGATACGGCACAAATAGTCCCGCAGCGTGCTTGATAACAAGTAGCATTGTGGCGGTGCAAGCAGGTTTGTAGACAATCGGCCAGAAGTATTGGCTTGTGTTGATGCCTGTTGTGTGCTATAATAACTGAGTTGGTGATTGGTTGGTGAGAGTGGTTATGCTGAGACGTTTGGACAATTGGCCGCAATAGGCTCGCGCCCCCGAGCAACTCAGGACAAGATACATTCAGAGGGAGAGTTAGCTAATGTACCAGATACGACGCCTGCCACTCCTCAAGCCCTTGACACTCTTTGTTGCAGTCTTGTTGATCTTCCCCTACGGTTTCGTTGCTTCTGCCCGGGCCCAAACCTTCGCCGAGATAACCGCAGTGGCGGTGCTGCCTATTCAGGATGCCACGGGCGCATCGTCGGTCATAGTGACTGAAAAGGCTACAGACGCCGTAGCGTTAGCCTTAGAGGGTTCTGGTGAGTTCAGGGTGATCTCCCGGCGAGATACGGATGAGGCACTTTCTGAGCTTGGCTTGACCCCGCCGCTGATGGATCCTCAACAGGTACGCTTGGGTGAACATCTCAACGTTGATAAGGTAATCAGCGGTGTTATCCACGCAATAGATGTCAACAGCCGAACGGGCCAATGCCGGGTTCGGCTCGAGATCAGAGCTATGGATGTTCGTCTACGAAACATCCTTGACGGCGCTGCAGTGGAAGTTCAAACGCAGCCTATCCCCGGGTGGCAGGGCGAGGACATAACTATAGTTAATGAGGCTCTGCGTCTGGCGGCTGAGAAGGTAGTTAGCGAGATGCTTCGCCGGCACGTGCCGCGTGGCAGTGTGCTCCAAGTCGACGAGATGGGCACGATAATGATAAGCATTGGTCAGAACGAAGGGGTCTACGAGGGGCAGGAAATGCTAATAGTTCGACCGGATTGGAATCCGGATCTCAAGGTAACCGAGATCAGAGCCGTCGGCACTCTTCAGGTATTCCAGGCCAATGCCCGCTTCTCCAAGGGCAAAGCACTGGCTGGCAGCCAGTGGCCGCAGACCGGTGACAAGGTATATGCGCTGTACACTCCGGCCTGGGTTGTTCGCCAAATGGAGCACAGGCATCATATCACTAAGTCGCTGCGCTTAGGTTGGGCCTTCGCCATGCTGGCGGGTGTGCTTGCCATCGGTCTTAGCAAAGGGACAACCGCCCCTCCCAGCGCTGATGTGCAGATCGCCCAGGAAGGCGTGGGCGGGACACCCTACATCAGAGTCAATACTAACCGTGGCTTCATTCCAGAGACTTCTCAGGTGCATGCTTGGTTGTTCTATCGCGGCGAAGTTGAGCCTTTGGTCGAGCCTAGTAACATCGTTGGCGCAACCTCCCAAGCGCGTTTGGATAGCTATGCTGATGAGCCTGCCGCGAGGTTAGGTGTAACTTTTACCACTGAGTTCACGTACTTTGATCGCAGTGGTGAACAAGCCGATGGCAGTGTTGAGCTTACCTACAATGACCCAGCGTTAGTAGCGGGTTCGTCGTATTACTATAAGGTCCAACGGGTCGTTGATCCAATTATGCCGCAGCCGCCCCAAGCCGGACAGGTGGGAGCAGCACAGGAGGAAGAAGCTACACTTACCGTTGATCCGCCGGAGGCCCTAGGCGAAGCAAGCCGGGCAGTCGGGCCGGTGACCTACTTTGAGCCGGCAGTGTTGGTTTCGCCAGTCAATAACAGCGAGACGGTTGATCCGACGGATGTCACCTTTGAATGGACGCCCTCCGAAGGCGCTGACGAGTATCAGGTACAGGTCTATGGCCCGCCTTACGGCGAGATAAGCCCGAGCAATCTGGTTTACCAAAGTCCGGTACTGCCGACAACGGGCTCTACGCTGATGAGTCACAGGGTCACCAGCACAGTCTTCGCAGGTGACACTGATTACTGGTGGGTTGTGTGTAATCGTAAGCACGGAGAGCCACAACCCATCGCACGGATTGATGGCCAAGATCATTCTGGATGGATCTACAGTGGAAAGTGGCGGTTCAAGACAGTTCTCGCACCTCCGCCTCCGGCAAGCGCTGGTGCCAGCGATCGACCCAAGCGTCCCACCTCGCGCAGCGGCTTCTGGCACGAGCGTGGCACCGGATTCGGCGGAGCGCGGCGCTAAGCCTGAGTTCGGGCATTGCGGCCGAGACGATTCACTGCGACAACTGACGACAAGTTTATGATAATGGCCAAGGGGCGGTGGCAAGAACTAAGTTCTGCATTGGTAGTCGTGGGTCTGTTAGTCACCGCTGTGCCTGGGGTAGTTGCTGGTAGTGACGGAGCGGAGTGGGCAGTCTTGGTGTACGTAGAAGGCGCTCATGATCTGGGAGAGCTTAACGATACATACCGACAGTATCTGGATCGGGTAGCATTTAACGGGGAGGTTACTGGCGCTGTCCAACTGGTTGAGTGGGTGGGGTCGGCAAGTAAGGAGATTCGGGCGAGACGCTATTTGTATAATCAGGCAGGCCGACGCTCCGAAGTGGTGTGTCTGGCAGGACGGTCGTCGTCAGCTCGTTTAGCGAACCTTATCAAGTGGGGTATGAGTCAAACAGCAGCCGAGCACTATGCGTTGGTGGTGGCGGGTCATGGCCAGGTAGGGCCGGTCCTCCCTGGGGCGAAGCTGGGAGCCGCCCGGTCGGATACCGGTGGTGTTGGTGTGCCCTTTTCGGCAAGACAGTTACACGAGGGTCTCACCCAAGGATTGAGTGGCGCGCGGGTCGGGAAGATTGACGCAGTGTTCCTGGATTGCTGCTTTGGCGTGACCTGGGAGGTTGCGGTTGGGCTGAGGCCAGTAGCTGATTATTTAGTGGGCAGCCCGGGATTTATGTACAGCGGCGGGTTGCCGTGGGACAAGATACTTTCATGGCTAGTCGCCCATCCTGAGGCGTCACCACATGCTCTGGCCCGATGGGCAGTGCAGGCTACAAGGAGTTCCTGGCTGCAGAAGAGAGGGTTGGCTATTACTCTGACAGCACTCGATCTCTCAAAGGTGGCAGCGATCTTGCAGCGAATGGAAAGTTGGACAGCCGCTGCCGAGAGACATATGGCAGCAGTTGCCCCGGAACTGACCTTGGCGCGTAGCCGAGCCGAGACCTGGGGGCCGGAGGGGGAACTAGTGGATATAGGTGGGTTTATGACTGCTCTAAGCAGGACCAGCAACTGCGTGGTGGTGGCCCAGCAGGCTCGGCAGGTTGCCCAGTGTGTTGAACAGGCGGTGGTTGCCAGTTATCTGCAAGAGCCACTCGGGCCTAGCAAGATTCGTGCTCAGGGGTTAGCTGTCTTCTTCCCTCTGGAAGTTGAACGCTGGCCGGAGATCTACCGATGGCGTGGCCGGGAAGGTAGCCTGGCACACTGGAAATCATTCTTGCGCAGCTATCTGAACGCTCTGCAAGGCGCAGTAGTTCAACAAACTAACTCGGGAATGCCTGGATAGCAGCAGTGTCGTGCCGAAGTAATGTGGCCAGTTTCACAGTTGTGACCGACTGAATTATCGGTCCAGACGGGATAACAATACATTATGACTTGCAGAGTAATAGGAGAGCACAAATGATGCTTTCTAAACTGATGGCCAAGCTGGCCCCGGCGGTTTTCGGCCAAGGGCCTACAGTATTGTTACATCCAGTTCAGGTACCCAAGTGGGAAGGGGCGAGGGCAGTTAGGAAGCAGATGTGGTGTGCTGTTTTGCTATCATTGATAGCGGTCTGTGGGCTTATGGTGTTGACAACGAGCGCCGGTTATGCCAAGGTGCTGCCCACAGTGCCGGTACCCGGCCGGCCCTACACCACTGTGGGCCCCCACGGTCAACCTGTGGTCTATCCCCCGCGAGCAGTGGCCAATCGTATCATCGTGGGATTGCGCCCCACCGTTGGGCCGCAGCAGGTCCGACCGCTGGCCGAGCGTGGGGGTGGTGAGCTTCTGAGTCTATCTCCGGATGGGGCGATTATGATCGTGGGGCTGGCCGATGGCACTGACTTAGAAGACGCTATTGCTGCCTACCAGAGCCAGCCGGAGGTAGCATTTGCCACCTATGACCGTCTCATCTACCCAGCTCTTATACCCAACGACCCCGATCTGTCCCTACAGTACCATCATTCGCTGTGTGATTCTATGGATGCGTGGAACGTTACCACCGGCTCGGCTTCGGTCACCATAGCTGTGGTTGACTCGGGAATAGATCTGGATCATCCTGACTTGAGCGCTAAGCTGTGGATCAATAGTGATGAGATAGCCGACAATGGCATAGATGACGATGAAAATGGCTACATTGACGACGTTAACGGCTGGGACTTTATCAATAGCAGCAATGACATCGAGCCGGAACCCAACGAAGTAGATGACGACGGCAATGGCTTTGTAGACGACGTTGTTAACCATGGCACCTTTGTCTCCGGGCTGGCCGCCGCGCTTACCAACAATGCCTATGGAGTGGCCGGTGTTGATTGGCACGCGCGGATAATGATGCTTCAGGTATTGCCGGATGACGGTGGCGGTACTGTCTCCGATGCAGTGCAAGCCATGTACTACGCAGTGGACAATGGTGCTGACGTAATCAATATGAGCCTGATTGCCAACTATACTGTAGCCTTCAACCCTCCCGTTAACTATGCTTATCTCAACGGTGTGCTGGTCGTCGCCGCTGCCGGCAACGAGGATTGGGAGTTCACCGACGATCCGGGCACCTGGTCTTCACCAGTCTGTAATGACGGACCTAATCCCTATGTTGATAATTATGTGCTCGGAGTGGCCGCTACCGACCAGAATGACGAGCGGGCATCCTTCTCCAACTACGACGGTTCGTCAGCCAACTTCGTTGACGTCTGTGCCCCGGGCGTAGATGACTACTCGACATTGTACCAAAATGACAGCTTCAC
>JALGTJ010000053.1 GCA_029821415.1 Candidatus Zipacnadia bacterium | reverse complement strand
CCTGATCACGTTTAGGCGAATTGAGGCAGGGCGACTGCCACTGGCCTCCTGGTAATGCTATGACCCTTCCGTTGGGCTTGGTGGGGTCTGCCCAACTGGCCAGGGGATACTCCAGGCTGGTGTCTGGTGATACCTCCTGGCCGAGGCGTACCGTGTTCCATTCGGGATGTTTTGAGTCCAGCCAGTTAACGTAAAGGATGATCTTCTTGCCCCTGGCGCGCAGGCGTTCGGTGAGCTCGCCTACGTAGTCCCGCCCTTGCAGATTTGGGTGTTGCGGCAGGATGGCACTGGGATAGTAGGCGATGCCGTACTGGTTGACTGCATAGATGGCGATGATGTCGGCGTCGGTGGCCACCAGCTCCTCAGTGATGCGGTTGGGATCGTAGGCGCGAAATGCAGTCTCCTGCTCGTTGAGCACGTACTGGTCGTACCAATAAACTCGACTCCGGGTGTTGAGCCACGCGGGCATAGCCAAACGCGTTTTGTGGTTTTCCAGGGTAATAGGCATACTGTGACCCTTCCCGAGACTATTGCGAAATGTACATCCTCGGCAGGAGATGACCGACTTACGGCCTCTTTGGCACCGATCTCCCCTGCGCAGGTTATTAGCCTTTGTCGCCCTGATCCAGCAGATAGCGACTTTAGGCTCGCTCAGCTTTCCAGCGGTCGTGCAGCCACAGCCACTGCTCGGGATAGCAACGGATCTGCTCACTGATTATATCATTGATCTGCTGCATTAGCTGCCTGACGAACTGCTCGCGGTCTTCGGTTTGTGGCAGGGCAAGCGGCGGCAATACCTGGCTGTGGAATGTGCCGTTGGGCAGGCGGCGGGTGAAGAAGGGGACTATAGCACAGCCAGCAAGTCGGGATAGCACTGCCGGGCCAGTTGCGGTGTAAGCTGAGCGTCCTAAGAAATCAAGTTTGATGCCCCCTGCTGCCGCATGCTGGTCAGGCAGAATGCCCAGCCCACGGTTATTACGCAGAGCGCGAATCATCTCGTGAATGTCCTCGCGCTGCAGCACCTGAATATTATGGTGCTGACGCGCCTGGTTGATCAGGAGGGCGGTGACCGGTTCATCTGAGTCGCGGGCGATGACCGTCACTGGAAATCCCTCAGCGGTGAAACGGGCTCCGCCCAGTTCCCAATTCCCAAAGTGGGCGGTGATTACCACGGCTCCTCGATTCTCAGCGAGGACCTGATGAAGATGCTCCGCACCTTCCAGTGAGACAAGTGCCTTCACCTGCTCCGGAGTCATATAGCGCATCTTGAATAGTTCGACCATTGTCTTGCAGATGTTGATGGTTGAGCGCAGCGCAATACGGCGGCGCTGGCTTGCGGAAAACCGATCGCCGAAAACTTTGCGAATATTCTCGCGCGCCAGCCGCTGCCGAGAGGGGTAGAACAGATATATAAGGTAGGCCAGACCGGTGGCGATGACTCGCAGCCAACTCAGTGGCAGTACCCGGGCCAATCTGTCCATAGTACGACTCAAATTCCGAACTACCCAGTAGCCAATTCGCTTGCTCACTGGTTGCCGCTTAGTCATAGTGCTCCCCTATTGCTTGCCTGGCGCGCTCTATTACTTCGCTGATCATCTCTTCGCCACTGATTATCTGCAGTTGACACTCAACAACTATCACTGGCATATCCAACTCTTGGTCCGGCCACTTCACAGCATCTTTGGCCGTGATAGCGACGAATTCGGCCTGCTGAGCGTGGGCAGCCGCTGCAATCTCCTGCAAATCACGCGCGGTGTAATAATGGTGGTCATCGTAGCGCAGCCCTGTTACTGCAGCACCGAGCTGGCGCAGCGACTGCTCAAAAGATTCAGGATTACCGATTGCTGAGACCGCCAGGACTCGTCTGGCACGTATCTTTTCCAATTCTACCGATTGTCCATTCACAAGACGAAGGTTGGTGATTTGATGTTTGGTTTCAACAATTGGCAACCCGCTTGCGATCTGACGCAGGTTGTCCTTCAAGCGTGAAAGTTGAGCAGGGTCGGCCAGGTCGCTGTGGGTAAACCAGATCTGGTCGGCACGCCGCAAGTGGGTAAGAGGTTCCCGTAGATAACCGGCTGGGAAAAGCTGCTGGTGGCTTATATCAACTGTTGCATCAATTAGCACGATGTCGGTAAACCGGTCCATCCGGAAATACTGGAAGCCGTCGTCCAGAATCACTATATTAGCGTTGGTGTCTTGAGCAAGTCGAGCAATGACCGTTTCGCGGCGTTTGCCAACTGCAACCGGCACCCCTGGGAGCATCTGGGATAGCAGGGAGGCTTCATCACCGGTCACGGTCGTGTCCCGCCGCTTGGAGGCGGGGTCGTCATAGAGAATAACTGGTTCGCGGCCAGTCTGAGCTTGGTAGCCGCGCAAGACTATTCCTGGCCGGAGCCCAGCCTGGCACAGGCGGCCTGCCAGGAAGGCGGTAGCAGTAGTCTTGCCGGTTCCACCCATAGTCAGGTTGCCGATGCTAATGACCGGTAGCATGGGCGTGGTGCGTCGCTTCAGACCACTGATGTACAGCAATAAGTTGCCCTTAAGGCCCAGCCAGTATAGCGCGGAAGCTGCCTGCAGCAACAGCCGGCTGGCAGTGGTTAGTGGGCTGGTATCCCGGCCCGAAACCGTCTTTTCCCACCAGCGACGCAGGGGTGCCGATTGCCTGGAGGCCTGCTGGTTCTTCATTGTTGGGGTAGTAGGGGAGCCAGTTCCTTGACTATTCGTTGCGAGGCACCGGACTGCTCTTGCAGGAGGCTACGGCCCTTGCTTTGGTAAAGTTCACGCTCGGCTTTGGAAGAGAGCAGCCGATCAGTGACCTCGAATAGCTCCCTGGCGTCCTGCACCTGAATGGCCGCCTGCCGCTGGAGGGCCACGTCGGCTATATCCTGGAAGTTACGCATATGCGGTCCAAAGATCACAGGCTTACCCTGGGCCAGTGGCTGGAGGATGTTGTGGCCGCCTCGGGGCACCAGGCTCCCACCCATGAATACTACCGTAGCTATACTGAAAATGCGCCCTAATTCGCCGATAGTGTCAAGTATTACCACCCGCACCTGAGTAGTGGAGCGCAGATCAATAGCTTTACCTTGCTCCAGTTCGGCCAGTACGCGGCTGCGCCGGTAGGTGGCGTAGCCGCGCTCGCTGATCAGCTTTTCGATTTCATCACCACGTTCGGGATGACGCGGGGCAATGACCAATTCTAAGTCAGGATGATTAGCACGGAGCTGATCAAAGGCATCCAGTATCTGTTCATCTTCACCCGGATGGGTAGAGCCAGCTATTAGTATGGGAGACTGCTGCCTGAGGCCGAGATCCTGGCGCCATTTGGCTCCTTCTTCCGGGGGAATGTGCGGGAAGTTCTCGTCGAACTTGCTGTTGCCACTGACCTTTACTCGTTGTGGCGGTGCGCCCAGCGCAACGAACCGGTCGGCGTCTTTTTGAGACTGTGCACAAACCAGGTTAACGTTGCTCAGAGTCCAGGCAAAAAGCGGGCGAAGTAGCTGGTTCTTCGGAAAGGCAGTGTCAGAGATGCGAGCGTTAACGACCGCGGTGGGAATATTGCGTGCTCTGGCTGCGGCGAGGAGATTGGGCCACAGTTCGCCTTCCATCAGTATGATCAAGTCAGGGCCAATGGTACGCAGGACCCGCTCGGTTATGCCGGGAAAATCGAACGGGAAATAGATGAGCGCTTCGACATCCAGGCCGAGTTTTTCGGCCATCTTGTGCCCGGTTGGTGTAGTTGTAGACAGGACGATCTGGCCAGTGGGCTCCGCCAGGCGCAACTGCTGCAATATTGGCTCGGCGGCGGGCGTCTTTCAATTTGCTGACTGAATCGGGCAGTATGCCCAGGCGCTGAGCCAGGCCGGCGCGGGACTTGCCCTGAACTACCAGTCGCCACAGTAGATATAGGGCTACTATGGGCAGCAGGATGACAAGCACGATGTTGTACAGTATTTTACGCCAATCTGGGGCGTTTTTGTGTAGCCATGTTTTCACGGATTTGCTCATAGCTTTCGGTAGTATGTGCCCTTCGGAACCGTAAGCTTAAAGTCCACTTTCTTGTAGGCGGCTCGAGCGGGAGCATGCGCCTCGTCCAGGCCGGTGCAGACCTCAGCGTAGACCATCCCCTTATCGCGAAACAGCTCCAGGACGTGACGGTACTGGGCGGAGCCTATACCGCGGCCCTGGTAGTCTGGATCTACTGCGTTGTTGCCGATCTCTCCAATTTTCTGCGCGTGCTTCAACACAAAAGTGATGAAGCCCACGACTTGTCCATTCAGCTCACTGACCAGACACCACTCGGGCCATTCCTGGAAATGGTCGGCGACCTGGCCAGCCTTTTCATCTTGCCAGCCGTCAGGATGCAGCAACGAGAACAGCTCCTCGCCCATCCGCGCTACGTAGCCCGCATAGATCGGCTCCCAGGCCCGGACGGCGATCTGTTTCATCCGAGGAAGGTCCCCAGGGCGGGCCGGACGGATGGTGAGGTCCTGAGTCATATAGAGGGCCCCTCCTCGTCAATAATAATATGTTCCTCACCGGCGGCCTCGGCGGACAGATATAGACGGCGGTAAAGGCCCTCCTGGGCCAGCAGTTGGTCGTGAGTGCCCTGCTGGACAATCCGCCCACCGTCCAGGACGACAATGCGGTCAGCATTGCGGATAGTCGACAGGCGATGAGCAATGATAATGGCAGTGCGGCCCTGCAGCAGCGTATTGAGGGCATGGTGGATTGCCGTCTCGCTTTCTTGATCCAGCGAGGAAGTGGCCTCGTCTAATATGAGTATGCGAGGGTCACGCAGCAGCGCTCGCGCGATGGCTATGCGCTGACACTGGCCGCCGGACAGGTTAACACCGCGTTCCCCGACAGGAGTGTCATAGCCTTTGGGAAGGGCCTCAATGAAATCATGAGCATTGGCCGCCTTGGCCGCGGCGACGATCTCCTCCATACTCGCATCGGGTCGGCTGAAGGCAATGTTCTCGCGCACCGTGTCCCCAAACAGTAACGTTTCCTGGGGGACAAAGCCCATAAAGCTGCGTAGCGAGGCCTGAGTAACATCGCGCACATCGTAACCATCAACTAACACAGCACCCGAATCAACGTCATACAGGCGGGGCACCAGGTTGCCGACTGTTGTTTTACCCGCCCCACTGGGGCCGACCAGAGCAACGGTCTCGCCCGGCTTGATTGTTAGGTTGAAATCGCGTAGTACCGGCGTGTCGTCATTGTAGGAAAAGCACACGTTTGCGAAGCTTACTTCACCGACCATCTGCTTCAGCTCAATGGCGTCAGGAGAGTCCTTGACATCCGTCTGGCACGCCAACATCTCCGCTATACGCAGGGCGGCTCCTTCGGCTCGGTCCAGCGCCAACCGCAGCCGGGTAAGCTGGCTGATGTTGCTGCCGGCAAGCTGCATCAATAACACAAAGGTCATAAGCTGGCCCGGGGTAAGGTGTCCAGCAACTATTTCATGAGCGCCGAAGACCAATGCCCCGCACAGGGCCAGGCTGACCAGGCTCATGGTGAGCATGCCAGAGGCCGCTCGCACCCGGGCCTGACGCAATTCTGCGCGCATTACCCCCTCAGCGGAACCGGAGAAACGCCTAATCGCGGTTTTTTCCATACCGAATATCTTGATGACGTGGATGAGCCCGAAGCCTTCTTCAACGGCGCTGGTTAGGTCGGCCAGGCGCGACTGCACCAGGTAACTATATCGGCGTACCCATTTGCCCAGAAACCTGGTGATGAAATAGACCAGCGGGGCTACCGCGATGGTCAGCGCCGTCAACTGCCAGGACTTCGCCAGCATAAGTCCGAAAGCAAACAGCACAGTCACCGGAGCCACCACGAGATTAGCCAGTTGTGAGCCCAAGACTTGCTGGAGGCGCTGTGTGTCGTTGTTAACCCGGGAGATTAAATCTCCGGCCCTTTGGTGGTGGAAAAACTTCATTGACAGGTGCTGCAAATGCTGAAAAACTGCTTCTCGCAGATCGCGGAGTATGTGCTGGCCAATCCACTCGCCCAGGTACCTGGCCGCTGCCTGCAGCATGGCCGCTGCTACCAGCCAGGCCAGAAGAATAACCACGCTATACAGTAGCCTGTGCATGGCCTCGGCTTGTTGCTCAGGGCTGGCTCCTGATAATGTTTCAAATAGCGGCTTGAAAACCGGATCAAACTTGTTTATGGCCAGAGTATTGACGCCGCCAGCGGCCGCCATCACCAGAACTGAGAATACAATGAATCCCCAGTACTTTGTGGCAAAGCCGCGTAGCGTCCAAAGCCCTCTCATTGTAACTCCTCCCCGCCCCCGGTGCCTTGCAGGGATGGTAGTTTGTCGCGGTCGGCCACGAGTGTCAGGGCCAGTTGTGCGGCGCGCCGCGCCGCGCCCGGCGGGCCAAGTTCAGCGCGAACTTCGGCCAGATCGTTTTTCATTTGTTCCTGGCGAAAGGCGTTGTTATGCAAATCCAGCACTTCTTGGCAAAGCCGTTGCGGATTGACCTCGTTCTGGATAAGCTCCGGGACGATACGCCGTTGGGCGATGATATTGGGCATCGCGAAGTAGTCCCTGAGGCCGCTACCACAATGTCTGAAGCCAGAATGAGGCTGCGACTGTCAGCGAGCGGCGTGATGTAATCTATACGGGCAGCGCGCCGGTCCAGCTTGCTGGGCCGAGCTTGGGACAACACCGACCATAGGAATTGAGCGTCGGCAAGCTTGCTGTGCAGCAGCTTTGCGGCTGCCAGGAGTTGTGGGCCGATGCAGTTGCGCTCCACAGCGCGGCTGCCCGGCATAAGCCCGATCACCGGATTGCCGTCCGGCAGATCTTGCTGGCGGCGATAATTAGCCGCGGCCTGCTGGCCGTTGAAACGGTCAACGACGGGGTGTCCGACCCACTGAGCAGGCACGCCGCAGTCGCGAAGCTGCTGGGCTGACCACTTGAAGGGAGTGGCCACCACATCGACCAGCTCAGCCAAGAAGCCCCAGTCGTGGGGACGACGTCGCCAGGATGAAGGTGGGAAGTAGTACATAATGCGCTGGCCGTGGCACACCTGCCGCACGGTTCGCGCCAGGCGAATGTTGAAAGCCCCGAAATCTATGAGAATCAATACCGCAGGCTGTCGCTGCTTTATTATATTGACGATGCGCTTCTTCTGAATCAGCAGATAGGGTATCTTGCGGATAGCCTGGGGCAGGCCAATCGCACCCCAATTGGTGCTATCAAAGTCAGTGGCTACTGCTGCCTGGCGCATGTGCGGTCCGCCGGCGCCGGTTAACTTGACATCAGCCATCCTCGCCAGCTCGCGGGCTAAATCAGCTGCGTGTAGGTCACCAGATGGCTCACCTGTCACAAAGAATAGTTCGGGCCGTTGTTTCATAGATTAGCGTCGTAGGTCGAAGCTGGGTGATGCAGAGTGTAGGGCAGGGGCAACTAGTGGGGATCAAGCTGGCGGCCACCGTACCCCTCATCAATACGCAGCATAAAGTCAATGAGCCGCTTGACCTCGGCTGTCGGTTCTGACTCCTCGAGTATCTTGCTGACTGCATCGCTCACGTTAAGATCACTGCGAAAAAGCAAACGGTAGGCGTGCTTGAGTGCGGCGATCTGTTGCGGTGACATATTGTGACGCTGCAGGCCCCGGGTGTTAAGCCCACGGGGGCGAGCAGGATTACCGTCGACAATTGTGTATGGAGGTACGTCGCGGACAATCTTAGAGAACCCACCGACCATAGCTGTGGTACCAATGGTAACGAATTGATGAACTCCCACCATGCCCCCAATATTGACGTTGTCTTCAATGACGCAATGTCCGCTGATTCCGACATTGTTGGCCATTATTATGTTGCTGCCCAGGACAACATCGTGGCCTATATGCGAGTAAGCCATTAGTAGATTACGGTCACCGATCTGCGTGCTTTCTCCCTCGCTGCTGGCGCGGTGTATGGTTGCGAACTCCCGGATATGATTATAGCAGCCAATTTTCAGGTAGGATTCTTGCCCCTTATACTTCATGTCCTGGGGGGGTTCTCCGAGGACCGCTCCGGTGTGGACCTCGGTTCCGGTGCCCAGACTCGTCCCGGTCCGAATCACTACATAGGCGCCGATAGTGCAATCGTCTCCGATTTGCGTGCCACCTTCAATAACTGCGAAGGGCTTGACGGTAACGTTCTTGCCTAACTCGGCCTGGGGGTCAATTATAGCTGTTGGGTGTATGTTCATCAGCTTGTAGTTTCGGCCAAGGCCTGCTCGGACTCTTGATTATCATCTACCAGCACGAAGCTGAAATCGCCGCTGCAGGCCAGCTCGTTACTTACCTTTGCAGTAATGTGCATCTTACCTATGGCACCTTTTTGGCGGACGAGCTTGGCTTCCATGACAAGCTGGTCGCCGGGGACAACGGGTCGGCGGAAACGGACTTTGTCCAGTCCACCGAAAAAGGCTTGTTTGCCCTGAGTTTCGTGACCCGTCAACAGGGCAACGCCGGCAGTTTGGGCCATCGCCTCCACGATTAGCACTCCGGGCATAACAGGATTACCCGGCCAGTGGCCAGTGAAATACGGTTCATTTGCGGTAACATTCTTTATGCCGATAGCGTACTTCCCTGGCTTCAGCTCCAATATTCGATCCACCAACAGGAAGGGATAGCGGTGCGGCAAAGTCCGCAGGATAGCCCTGATGTCCATATGGTGTATGGCTCCTTTCCCGAGGCAACCGCCAGCCCGAATATGGCTCTCCAACCAGCCGCCTACCCATCTTTTCTGACAGTATAGATGCCAGCAAGTCTTGGCCACGGGTCTGTGCAAACGCAGACGAATTATAATCTATGCCCCGGTGACTGTCAAACTTATCTGTCCGACGAGGGTAGTGCGCTCCGCGAATGACCAGTTCGCCTATGTATCAGCGCGGCGGTTGTTCGACATAGGGCAGTGGAATATTGTAGGTCGAGCGGTAGCTACAATTCCAGCACAGCCTCTTCCCGACTGCGGAAGTAAGAGACGGATTCAGTGACCAATTCGTCGAGCATAGCGGGGTCCGGCTTACCATACATAGCTGGGTAAGGGTCCCCACCTGCCCCCAGCGGTTCAAAGGTCACATACTTGTTTTCGGTATTGTAGCCGATGAGATATAGTGCCCGTATGATGGTGTCCACGTCGAGGGAGCCTCGGCCAAGCGCGCCACGGTGACTATCGGCGAAGTGGAGGTTTATTAGCATATCGCCTGCTTCCAGCAGTGCTTCACCGATATGGCTTTCTTCCGTTTGCATATGATAGACGTCGCCATTGATGTAAGCTACGCCGGGATGGTCTACTGCTGCAATGTATTGCCGGGCATCGGCAATCGTGTGCACGAAACTTACTTCGGCGGAGCGGATAGGTTCAATGGCAGCACGGACGTTGTGCTCGACGAATAGATCAGCAACCAGACGCAGAGTCTCAACGGAACGGGCAAATTCCATATCGTCATAGGGCTGCGGGCGTCCTACTGCACCAGGCACGACCAGTAGATAGCTTCCGCCCACTGCTTCAGTAAATAGTATCTCTCGCTTCAAGTAGTCAATGGCTCTTTGCCGCTGGACCGGCCGATTGCTAGACAGGTCGTTGTCTGCGGAGAACATCCCGCATACGCCGGCAACTTTGATTCCGTAGTTGCCCAGGATCTCAAGCACCTCATCAACTTTGTAACCCAAGTCAGCACCATAGTGATTCCCGTGCAGTTCTATGAAATTCAGTCCGGCTGCGGAGAGACGCTGGGCCGAGACTTCAAGCCGTTCCATGCCGAATCCCCAATTGCTCCACGACAAGTTTAGGCGGCGAGTGAACTGCTCGGGCTTGCGCTGGCGGAGAGTCTCGAACTCCTCGCGAATCTTCTCGTTTTTGATAGCCAGGTTCTGTTTGGTCACCACAATCTCTCCTTGGCAGTTCGCCCGTTCTATGTACTGTCGTGCTATGTTCTGAGCACCTGTCACTAATTCCTTCCTGGCTGGCAGGATGTGCATTCAGATTGGTCCGCCAAATCGCTTTAGTCCTTTTCATAACTTCCCCGACGGATTATAATTGTCCCTATGTCCTGTCGTACCGCCACTTATTAGCTTTCTGTGCCAGTACCTACCCTTGCCAGACGGCAGGGGTAGAGCGAGGAGTGATAGTGATGAGTCTACTGGGCGTTGACGTAGGCAGCACCGGTGTCAAGGCGGTTGTATTTGATACTGACGGTCAGGTGCTAGCGCACTCATATCGCGAATATCCTGAGCTTCATCCCAGACCGGGCTTGTTTGAACTTGATCCGCAGCAGGTCTGGGAGGCGTTTGTTGCTGTTGTTAGCCAGGCTGCTGCCAGCAGTGATGATCCGGTCCAGGCCCTGGCCATTTCTACTATGGGGGAGACCTTTGTTCCCATTGATGAGCGGGGCGAGTTTCTTTATGGCAGCATCCTATCTTGCGACGGCCGTGCTCAGCAGCAGGTTCAGCAGTTGGCTGAACGGCTCGGAGCCAGGCAGGTTTTCCAGATCACTGGGATGCCGATTCATCCCAGCTTCACCCTGCCGAAGCTGATGTGGATGCGCGACAACGAGCCGGAGGTACATGCTAACACTTATAAATATCTGTTGTGGCCTGATGCAATATGTACCAAACTGGGTCTGCCGGCGCGGCTGGACTGGAGCCTGGCGGGTCGCACGATGGCCTTTGATGTCACTGAGCGCCGATGGTCTGAGCCGATGCTGGAAGCGGCCCAGATTAGCCCCGAATTGCTAGCGGAGCCTATCCGCCCAGGGGAGATAATTGGGCAACTGCCGGCCAAGGCGGCGCAGTTGCTGGGACTGAGCACCGGATGTGTGGTCGTGGCGGGAGGGCACGACCAGCCTATGAACGCCCTGGGCGCGGGCATCATTGGTGAGGGGTTGGCTGTGGATGGCATGGGCACCACGGAGTGTGTAACCGTTGCTTTTGATGAGCCAGTGTTAACGGATGCTATGTTCAACCACAACTACTGCTGTTATCCGCATGTGGCAGGAGATATGTATGTCTCGCTGGCCTTCAATTATTCCAGTGGCAGCCTGCTGCGCTGGTTTCGGGACAATTTCGCAGAAGCCGATCGGCGACGGGCCGAAGAGCAGGGCCGCGACGCCTACGAGATAATATTGGAGAATCTACCCGCTGGTCCCACCGGTGTGCTGGTTGTGCCCTATTTTGCTGGGGCTGGCACACCGCATATGGACGCGCAGGCCCGGGGGGCGATGGTGGGCATGACTTTGAGCACGGATCGCAAGTCATTTATCAAGGCGCTGCTGGAAGGTGTTTGTCTGGACCTGCGGTTGAATCTGGAATCGCTGGCGCAGGCCGGAGTAAAGGTCAGCCGCCTGCGCGCTACCGGTGGAGGCTCAAAGAGTCCGTACTGGCTGCAACTGAAAGCTGACATCACCGGCTATGAGGTGGTAACAATCAATGTGGTAGAAAGCGGCTGTCAGGCTGCCGCAATCTTAGCCGGGGTTGCCACGGGAGTCTATGATTCAGTGGCGCAGGCCGTCGGCCAACTGGTTAGCGAGCGGACCGTGTACGAGCCGAGAGCGCAGGTACACGAAAGCTATCAACATTATTTTGAGTTATATAAGCAGTTGTGGCCCGACGTCCGGGAGATCGTGCATCAACTCTAAGCGATGATGGTTTGTGTCGGTTAGCTCCTGTAGTCGGGAGCGGCGGCGAACGGCCCGCGACAATTGTGGTATCCAGTTGGTTGGAGAAGAATAAGATGACCTCGCGCGAACGGGTAACAGCACTGCTTAACAAAGAGATCCCCGATCGTATGGGGCTTTTCGAACATTTCTGGGGGGAAACGATTCCGCAATACTGGATAAATGAGGGCTATCCTGAGGGAGAAGACCCGCACGACTTCTTTGGATTTGACCTGCAGCAAGCCGGCAGTTGGCTGGATGCCGCACTGTTTCCTGGCACCAGCGAGCTGCTGGAGGAGACTGATCAGTGGCAAGTCACCCGCGACGGGCGCGGGGCCATACTGAAGAACTGGAAGAGCAAGTCAGGCACACCGGAACATATTGCGTTCACGGTAAAAAGCCCGCGGGAGTGGGCCGAATACCGTGCTCTGTTGCTTGACCTGGATCCTCGCAGATATGACGCCGAGGCAACGCGCCAAGCGCTCCAGGAGGTGCGCAGCCATGGCAGATTTGCGACTTACGGCAATCTGGCCTTCGTGGAACTGCTGCGTGGCACGCTGGGCGATATGGTCTGGCTGCCGGCACTGCTAACCGAAAAAGAGTGGATTCACGATTTTAACAGTGTCTATCTACAATTCTTCCAGATCCATTATGCACAGCTATTTGAAGAGGCGGGCCTGCCCGATGGCATGTTCATCTATGAAGACCTCGGCTTCAGCAATGGGCTGTGGTGCTCACCTCAGTTAATGGGCGAGATGTTTCTGCCCTATTACAAGGCGCTTGTGGACTTCTTCAAGAGCTACGGCCTGCCGGTAATCCTGCACACTTGTGGTGACATACGCCAGGCGGTGCCGATGATTGTTGAGGCCGGTTTTGACTGTCTTCAGCCAATGGAGGCGAAGGCCGGCAATGATGTGGTTCAATTTGCCAACGAATATGGTGATGAGCTTTCGTATATGGGCAATATTGACGTGACCGTGCTCAATACTAACGACAAGCAGCGCGTCCGCGAAGAGATAGTGCGCAAGCTTGAGGCGATGAGGCAGATGCGCATTCCCTATATCTTTCATTCGGACCACTCCATTCCGCCGGATGTCCGTTACGATACATACTGTTATGCGTTGGAGCTTTTCCGCGAGTATGGCGATTACTGACGGCCGCAGCCTCTGCGTCTATGGGGCTCGTGCAAGGGAGAATGGCTATGATGGACTCAGTTACGATGTTTTTTGCCTTCCTGGCGCTGCTGGGATTTGGGGGTGGGGCGGTCTGTGACAAGTTGGCACTGCGTGGGTTGCCGGCTGCCACCGCGGTGATAGCTCGCTCCTTGATGACGGCGGTGATTTTCGCCGGCTATGGAGCGCTGGCCGGCCAGTTTCGCAGAATCGCTGCGACACCAGCTATCCCACTGGCATGGTTAG
>JALGTJ010000052.1 GCA_029821415.1 Candidatus Zipacnadia bacterium | reverse complement strand
CACCGTATCCTGGGCAGCGACAGTGTTGAAATAGAGCAGCCTGCCCAGTATCTGGAAGTGCTTGAAGCCAATGGTGTGATCGCCGATCACCGGCGGCGCCGGGAGATGATTGTGCAACAGGCCACCGAGCTCGCCGCTGCCCAGGGCTACCGCCCGCGAATAGAACCCGATATCCTCACAGAAGTCAACTTCCTGATTGAATATCCCACTTGCGTACTGGGCAGCTTTGCCTCCCAGTATCTGCAACTGCCCGAGGAAGTCATAGTCACGGTACTGCAGGGACATCAGAAGGCCTTTGCGGTTGAAGATGAGCAGGGCAACATTGCCCCGAACTTCATTGCCGTCACCAATGCTGACCCAGCAGCGGCTGATGTGGTGTGTTCCGGGTGGGAAAAGGTGATCGTTCCCCGGTTGGATGATGCCCAGTTCTACTACGAGCAGGATATGAGCCAACCTCTGTCCGAGCGGCGCGAGGCGCTCAAGCGGGTCACTTTCATGGAAAAGCTGGGCACCCTCTACGACCAAAGCGATAGGCTGGTCAAGCTGACCTCATGGCTGGCTGAACACCTGGATGAGGTGAGTGAGACAGAGGCGCAGACCGCACGCCGTGCGGCTGAGCTGGCCAAGTGTGACCAAGTCACGATGATGGTGCGCGACGGCAAGCTCGGCGAGGTGCTGCAGGGAGTCATCGGCGGATACTATGCTCAGGCTTCCGGTGAATCCGAGGCGGTCGCGACGGCCATTTCCGAGCAATACCTACCCGCGCAGCCCGGCGATTCCATTCCGACGACTATTGCAGGCCGGATACTCAGTCTGGCTGACAAGATGGATCACCTGGCAGCATGCTTCCGACTGGGCGAGATTCCCCGGGGCTCAGCGGACCCATACGCGCTGCGCCGCCGGGCCGCTGGTGTGATTGAAATTGCTCGGCAGGCTACTTATCACTTCTCGCTTTCAGAATTCATCCAACAGAGTCTCCAGTTGCTGCCAGCGTCGCCCGACGATAGCAGCTTCACTCCCACTTCCCAGGCAGCTTCGCGATTGCAGGATCTATTTGCCGAACGCCTGCAAGCGGTATGGGAACAGGAAGGGGTTGACTACGACATCTGCCGCGCAGTGTTGGCTACTGACTGGGATGACATCGCACAAGCCGACGCGCGTGCCAAGATGCTGGCCGAGTTGCGTAGCACTGATCCCGTGGCTTTCAGCGACTTAGTAACTGCTGCCGAACGTCCAGCCCGGATCGCTCGCCCGGAGAATATCCCGGAAGCGGCCGAAGTTAACACCAGTCTCTTTGAACATCCAATGGAAAGCCGCCTGCTGGAGGAATTTGCCGCGGTTCGCGATGAGGTAGAGACCCTCCTGCAAGATAAGTCACCGGACTGGGCGCAAGTGGCCGCGCTGTTGACCGGGCTGTTGCCAATCATCCACCAGTATTTCGAAGATGTGATGGTTATGGTTGAAGATGAAGCCTTGAGCCGCAATCGGCTGACGCTGCTGCGCGACATTGACCAGCTCTTCTTGCATTTAGCTGATTTCTTAAAAATCGTCCAGAGCACTAAGTAGGAGGACTGACTGCACCCCAGCTACTATTCACCGCTGAGTGAGTGTACTGCTGGATTTATGGGTATAATAAGATCAGGCTTCTACCGTCACCTGCGCACCGCGTTCAAGCTTTGATTAAGTAGTATACTATGGGAGAGGGCTGGTGGGCAGATGGAGTTGATAGTGCAACTGGGCATTATCGCGATCATGGCGGCGGTCGGCGCATCGTTGGGGCAGCAGTTAGGTACGGAGCAAGGCACCAAACTGGGGGCTCTTGTCGGAGGAGTGTTGGGGATGCTGGTGGTTTCTGTCCTGCATGCACGCACTACCAACAAGTAAGCCAGCAAAGACGACAGGCCCTACGCCGGGTCAGCCATCACCGCCGGTGTGCTAGTTGTTACCCACTTTGCTCCAGTAGACGTTCGGCAATGATCACTGCTGCATAGTCGTCCACAGGGCGGGGCGGGACTCTCAATCCCAAAGGAATCAATCGCGCCAGGCCCCGTGGCGGGTTATCTTTCCAATACCTTTGTCGCGCCAGCCTGGAGGTCAGCTCTTCGCTCACCGTGGTAACGGGCATATTAATACCTGCTTGCACCAACTGCTCGCGAGTCTGCTCCGCACCTGTGGAGTCCCCCATTGCCACCTCATCAATGGCGAATTCCTCTGCTATGCGACGTACGACCTCAGGAAGCGCCGCCAGAGTCACTACCTCTTGATATAGCGGACCTTGCTGACGGCTGACCACAGCTACGCCACATTTGTCAGTGCCAGGATCGAGCCCCAGAACTATCCCATCTTTGTGCTGAGCTACCCCATCAGGATTCAGACTCTTCACCTACCTGTATCGCCACCAAGAACGGAGACAGACCCGCTCGGTAGACGTCTTCAGCAGCTATTGCCCGCACGGTTTGCGGCTTGCCGACTGCCAGTAGCTGGTCAAGTGCCGCCAGCAATTGCTCGGCGGGCACATCACCGTACTGGCCAGTTTCAGGATGAGGCAGGATGCCCTGCTGCTGGGCTTCGTTACGGAGCCTACTCAGGATGGACCAGAGCTGGGCGAATACTTTATCGCGGCTGAGACTACCGTCAATCTGCAGGCGCACTATGGTTTCACCGCGCTTGTATACCAAGCTGTTGGGAATCACCATCAGTATCACGGGCACGGGCTCAGGCTCGGGCTGCGCCGCGAAAACCGTGGCTATCACCTTCATACTCACGATGTAACTATCTTCCTGCCCCTCTTTGATCTTTCGGGCTACGGCAACGATTATTCGATCCTCGCTGACCTCTCCAAGTTGTTTGCCCTCCGGGATGGGAGCCAACACGCGGATAGCTCGGCCCTCTTCTATCTCTATGCCCCTGGCTCGTACCATCTTGGAGGCCAGAATCAGGTTTTCGCGCAGTGAACTTTCAATTTGCTCAACTGTCTGATCCGAGCGGATCACATTACGAAGCAGTTCCTCCCCCGCATCAAACAGCTTAGGTCCGTAAACTGCCTGTTCCCAGCCCTGCAATGCTGCCTCTAAGTTCTTCAGCTCAACCTGCAGCTTGTTCAGCCGCTGCAGCTTTAACTCTAGTTCTTCCTGCACGGGCTGCAGTTCACGCTTTCTATTCGCCAACTCACGATTGACTACATCAACCTGGCCTTGAGTGCTTTTCAGCCGGCCTTCCAGCGTATCGACCTCCTTCTGGAGTTTTTCTTGCTGCTGCTGGAGTGCCAGGTTCTTCGCGCCCAATTGGGACAGCGCCGCCCTTGACTGCTCCAACTGCGACTTGGTCTGTTGCAAATCAGAGCGGACACTTTCAGCCTTGGCCAGCAGCTTGTCCCGCTCAGCCTGCAGAGTGGTTATTCGGTCCTTGAGTCTATCAGCTTGTTCTTGAAGCCCTTTGGTCTGCCGTTTGAGGTCATCAGCCTCCTGGCGGGCTTGCTTTGCCTCGGCGCGCGCATCTGTTGCGGTGTTGCGGAGATCTTCAACCTGTATACTCAGCGACCGCTGCTGGTCGCGCAGATGCTGGATATTGAACAGGGCGTCCTGCACGTAACTGCTGCCCAGAGCAGCGACGGCCAGACCAATCAGAGGCAGGGCAGCACCGACTGCGATACCCACCACGCGGGCGGTGGTACGTGGTCGCAACCCGAACAGACTGCTGCGGCGCTTGCCCAGGCGGTAGCCAATAATGTCGCCCAGCCAAGCGATCAGACCGCCGGTGGCTACCAGAATTATGAGAGCGATTATTGTATAAGCCGACACCTTCACCACTTCCGATTGTCCGACTGCCCTGCTCAGCGAGAAGCGTCAATCAATAATCCCAAGCCTGTACCATATAGTATCAGATTGGGCAGCCAAGCGGCCAGGGCCGGCGGCAATGCCCCCTGCTCCCCCACCACCCGCAGAGCGTTGAAGATGATATAGTATGCCAGAATGATAGCCAGGGAGATGCCCAGGCCCACGCCGGTGGTAGTGCGCTTGGGCCGCACGGCCAGAGGGGCGGCGATGAGCGCAAAGCCCAGCGCGCTCCAGGGAATTGCCAGCCGCATATGGAAATATTCAACAAGTTCAGGCAGCTTGTTCTGGGCCGAGGTGGGAAGCTGGCGCATACGCACAATATCCCGCTTGAGTTCGCCCAGGGTCATATCCTCAAGACGCCTTGCCAGCTTCTTGATCTGCCACGGAGCCTGACCGACCTCCGTCGTGGCAGTCATCCCCTGCTCCGTGCGACGGCTGCCATCCGGCAAATAAGTGACGTGCACAGCGTCGCGCATCATTATCTTCGTGCCGCGCCAGATCGCCTCTTTTGCAGTAAAGTAGTCGGCGAAGTCACCATTGTGAAACCGACCAATCCACACATCCTGCAACTGCCCGCTTTCTGCGTTGAAGTGCTCGGCTTTCAGCAGAATGCGAGGAGCTGCCTTCTCAGGAAGACTGAGAAAGAGATAATCCTGGCGCGCCGCTGCGCCCTCAGCGAGCTCGGCCAACAACTGATTGGCGGCATTGTTGGCAGGAGGCACTACTGCTTCGTTAAGTACCAAGGCAAATGCCGACACCAACAAGCCACCAGCCAGCACCGGCGCGGCCAAGCGCGGAAAAGACACGCCGCCGGCGCGCATCGCCTCCACCTCCCCGTCGCTGCTCAGCCGGCCTATGGCCATCAATGCGCCGAACATAGTGGCCATCGGCAAAGTAAGGGTAATCGTCTGGGGCATTCTGTACGCAAAGGCTCGCGCCACCAACCCAGCCGGATAGCCCTCGCGGACGATTAACCTCAGGGCATCGTAGAGCAGGTCTATGCTGACCAACACGATGATGAACGCTCCCACGCCGAATACGAAGGGGCCAACCATCTCTTTCAGGATGTATTTGTCGAGTTTGCGCAAGGCTATACCTCAACTGCTTGGTTACTCTGCAGCACAAGTGGCCGGGTCGCTTCGTTCTCATCTCACATGCGAAAGCGCTCGCCCAGGTAATATTTGCGTGCGATCGGGTCGTTCGGCAACTGTGCAGAGGGGCCCTGAGTGCGGATCTTGCCGTCAGATATTATGTAGGCTCGGTCGGTTATTTCCAGAGTCTCCCGCACGTTATGGTCAGTAATGAGAATGCCTATCTCCTCAGACTGCAGGCTCACAACGATACGCCGGATATCATCAATGGCAATGGGATCAACACCGGTAAATGGTTCGTCAAGCAGGATAAACGACGGTGAGGTGCACAGGGCGCGAGCGATCTCCACACGGCGCCGCTCCCCGCCGGAGAGAACCTGCCCAAGCTGGTCAGCCAGGTGGCTGATACCCAGCTTCTCCAGCAGCTCATCGGCTCGGGCGTTACGCTGAGCAGGGCTCATTGGCTGAAATTCCAATATCAGCATCAGGTTATCACGCACCGACAGCTTGCGAAACACCGACGGCTCCTGGGCCAGATAGCCCAGCCCCCGGCGGCAACGCTGATGCATGGGGACAGCAGCCAGGTCCTCGCCGTCCAGCAGCACTTGTCCCTGTTCAGCTTTAACAAGCCCCAGAATCATATAGAAGCTGGTAGTCTTGCCCGCACCGTTAGGCCCGAGCAGGCCGACGATCTCGCCGCGCTCAACGCTAATATCCACACCGTCTACTACGCGGCGGCCACCATACGATTTGACAAGTCCTTGGGCAACTAGCGACATTGCAAAGCTCCGTTAACCTATTGCTTTTGACTCTCTGCTGCCAGTGAGGTTTCCACCTGCAGGTGGGCCTTGTCTACCTCAATTATGCTGGTTTTCAGATTAGCCGTGATACTGTCTCCGACGAAGTGGGCCCGTTGTGAGGTCGGCCCTTCCGGCAGCGAAATGATGTCGGCTTCCGCACCACCACTGAGCACCACTCGCTCGTCCTGGCGCGAATAGGTAGCGCCCTGGCTGGCGGAGGCGACTACCTTGTATTGTTGGCCATCCTGGTTAGCCTCGGTAATCAACGACAGCTTAGTAGGCCCGTGGGTGATAAGTTGCTCAATAGCGTCTGCCGCCGCTGATAGCTTGAAGGTCATCTTCTCAGAAGTCATCGTTGCCTTATAGGGCCCGCTGATAATCAACTTACAATTACCCGTGAAGACGAATTGATTTGTCCTCAGATCAAGTGTCATCTTATCGCCGCTGATTGTGCCGGTGCGCGTGGCCGTCTGGGCAGCAATGCCCAACATAGTCGCAGTCACCAGCAAGACCAGGCTTACACCCGCCGACAACCAGGCGAATTTCACCAAAGACTTCATAACAGTTGCCTCCTGCTTCGCATCGGTCTCATACCTAACCGCTCACTCGGGCGAAGTGTACTCCGCCACTCATTCGTACCTGCTGGGCACGGTTGTCGATCTGTCGGGCGTGTAAGCGCTCACGCCTTTGGAGAAAGTAATCGTGCGCTCGGGATAACTGGCCAGGAACAGGGGCGCTTCGACTATCAAGCTGTCCTGTCCTGGCCGCGTTAATTCCCAGCGGACATTTTCTGCCCGCAGCACCTGGTCGTTCTCACTGTACCCAAACTGACCTTGTGCTGACACCTGCCAAATTATTTTACCCGCCTCATCTCGTTGGGTTACTTGGGCGCCTTCTATACTCAGGTTCGGGAGTTTGGCGGTTGACTGCTCAAGGCTGGGCTGAGTTGGCTCAGTTATCTGCTGGACACTCCCCTCCGGACCAGTGGCCACCTGCGGCGACAGCCTTGTGCCAACGATGACCGCGACGATCGCCGCCAGCACAACAATAACGACAATTGTCAACCCGACGCGCTTGCGCATTAGATGCAAGCTCCCGTTGCTTCAATTAGGACCATCAATAATGCACTTGTGTGCCTGCTGCGGTTACTGCCAGGAGGTGATAGCCGCGATAAGCCGCAGGGATAGCAACCTCATTCAGATATCCTTCTTCCATCGCAGCCTGAAGCAGCGGCCCCACTGGCTCACAGTTGGCTGACAGGCGATTGAGCAGGGCAGGCTGGTAGAGCACATAGGTTATGCCCAGGCGGTTGTAGGCCGCCAGTAGATCCTCTGGCCCTGTCATTGTATCATAAATTATCATCCGATGATAGACCGGGTCGCCCCAGAGGTAGTCACGGTCCAGATAGAACAGGCGCACCTCGCCGTAGCTGATGACCTTCGCATCCCGGGGAGTGTGGCTGTTGATGTGGCTGATGACCGGATATGGCGCCAGAGACGAGGCCAGATACTGTTCTTGGCTGACTATGCCCGCTACCACAGGCAATGCGGTGTAAAGTGCCACCGCCTTTATTAACAAAATGATGACCAGCCACATCGCGACAACGGCGAGGGTAGCCCCTCGCAAGAGACCTCTGTGCTGGATGCAGCGGTGCAAGGCATAAGCAGCAGCAGGGGCCAGCAGAGCCATCGTCGGCAGCAAATAACGGCTTTGCTGCATAGAGTAAAGCCACCAAATCCATAATAGACCGAACAAGATGAGCAGCACCTTCAGCTTGGCGGGTCGCCCAGAAAAAGCCAATAGCATGGGCGTGAATATCAGATATAATGGGCCAATAGAGAAGAACATTATAGCGGCGGCTGGCGAAACGGGGTCAGTAAACGGCAGTGGATTGAAGGTGAGATTGAAGGGAGCCAGCAGCAGGCGCAGGGGCGTGCGCGGGCCGACAAAGACCCGCTCATACCAGGGCAAGGCGCGGAGAACCTCCGGCGCGGGCAGCTCGCCGACACCAAACTGGAGTTGATGATGGTGATACCATTGGGCCTGCTGAGCTGACCACTGCTTGCCACCGAAAATGCTGTAAGCAAATGGATAGACCGGATTGCCGGTAATTACCCAGCTCTTGATGTACCATGGCGAGGCGACCAACATCCCAACTGCCCCAAAGATGGCAACTGCCTCCCAGCACGGTGCCTTTTGACGCCTCCTTTGCCAGGCGATGTACAAAGCAAAAAGCAGCAGGAGGCCAAAATACGGAATGCCCTGCATCTTGAAGGCCATCGCTGCTCCGCCCAGCAGCCCGCTGAGCACGGCGTCTCGCACTGTGCCCGACGAGAGCCATTCCAGAAAGAAGTGCACCGACAGCAGCACGCAGGCCACCACAGGCAAATCTACGTAGGCCACCCCCGTCAGCCACGAGAAGACCGGAGTAGCTCCCAGAACAACCGCCGCCCAAGGCGCGGCCTGCGGGGAGATATGGCGTCTGGTCAGGACAAAGACTGCGCCCAGCGCTATCAAACCGAAGCTGAAGTGAAAGAGTTTGGCGGCAATCGCTCCGCGCCAGAGCAACGCCATAGCATAAAGCATCTGGAGGGTAGCCGGAAACTGCGAGTGGTGATCGTACCACAGCGGGATAATGCGCCCGGCCTTCACCCACTCCTTGGCCATGGCCAGATGCTCGGCCAGGCCGTCCCAGTCCAGTCCGGCAGGGGGAGCCAAAGCTACTATAAAGCTGGCTAAAACAAGAATCAACAGAAACCAGTACAACCCTCGGGCCGGCGAAGCCGGCACCGGCTGTAGAAGTCCCAACAGCCCCAGTCCCAACAACAGATAAGCCAACATAGTGTAGCCCAGGGTCACAAACAGGAGCAGGCGAGCCAGTGGGCTATAAGCACGCAGCGTGACCAGCCGGCCCAGCGCAGCACCTGCCAGCGTAGCTATGAAGCTGACTGTTACCCAGAAGAGGATATCAATCATATTTGGTGCCTATCGCGGCCGGGCAAGCGGCAATTCAGCTCAGTATTTCGATCATACAACGTAGAAAGAAGGCAAAGACCCCTGCGGCCCACCCGACTAACAGCCAGTCGCGCCACGGGATACGCTTAAGGGAATCTGGGCTGTTGTCTTTGTCTGTCTGACTGCTCACAGCTTGCACAACTCCACAATCAGGGCTTCCAGCGCGGTGCGCTCATCAATTGCCTGGCCACCTTGCCCCTTCAGGACTACGTCGGTCTGATGGACTCTGTCCAGCGCCCGAGCTATCTGCCTGTCATCAAACTTCTTGGCCTGAGCAATCAGCTTCTCCCCCAGCCACCGACGACTCCCCACGATTGCGGCGACGTTATGCTGAGCCGGGAACTTGCTGGTAACCTCCTCGGGCAGATCAGTGCTGCGGTCCAATCGGTATCCCTGCCGGGCAGCCACGCGCGTCTGCCAGATAAGCCGCAGTTGACGGCTGATCATCCCTAGCAGGCCCAGTGCTCCTCCATGGGCCGCCTCCAGCAGCATCCGCTCCAACTCCGCCAATGCCTCCACCGGCTGCCGATTGCCGATGGCATCCATTATCTTCCAGATATCCCCCTGCTGGCTGCTGAAGCCAACCGCCTCTACATCGGCCTGCTCGATTTGGCGGCGCTCACCGATATATGTAGCCACCTTCTCAATCTCCCCCACCAGCATGTCCACATCGTCGTCGGTCAGCTCTCGCAGCAACCGGATGGCTCGCGGAGTAATCGCCTTGTTATACTGCTTGGCTTCGGCGATTATCCAGCGCGAGAGGGCATTCTCTTGTGGTGAAGTCACATGCACAACCTGGCCGTGCCGTTGGGCAACCTCAGCAAGCTCCTTGACTACCTTGGGCTTTCTGCCCTTAGTGGTCTCGGCGCAGGTCATAACTACGGCAGTGGTATCAGGAAGCCGCTCCAGCGCCGCGGCCAGCAAGCGCTGATCATCAGCATTCAAGTCGTCAACGCGCTTCAGGACAAACACGCGCTCGCTGGCCAGCAGGGAATGGCTGCCCAGTTCGGCAGCAAGCTGCTTGGGATCGTGCTCGCCGGCAGCCAGCGACAACAGACCATCTGCGCGCTGCTCCGCAGTCAGGCGAGCATCAACGATAACCTTAGTGGCGCGCTGCTTGAGCAGTTCACTGTCACCGTACAGGAGCGTAACCTGGGCGCTGGTGTCCAGTTGTGAGTCATAGGAGGCCATATATCCGCCTGATAGATACAGCAATCGGTGATGTACCTATCTTCGCTGCACTGCGGCTATATCCTCTTGCGCAGGTGTATCCAGCGGCGACGAAGCTCGTCAATCTGGGAGGCTGTGGCCGGCCGCGGCGAGTAACACAGCTCATAGAGATCCTTAGTTGCCTGGCTTGCGATGACCGCAACGGCTTCGGACAGCAGCCCCTTGTCCAGCACTATGCTGAGCAGTTCGGCGGGGGTATGACCAGGCCGGAGCCGTATGTCAGTGCCGCGCAGCACTTTCTCGTAAAAGCGCCGCCACTGGCGCTCCATCTCCGTCCAGGGCCCACGCGGTGTGCGCAAAGCCGCCCACCAGTTTCTCAGCCGACTAAAGTCTACAAATAGACCGCAGAAAAGCGCCACCACAGCCAGACCGCCCAGGACGAAAGCACTGGCCCGCAGGAACCTTCCCACAACCAGGCGCAGATGACCATGGCCCAGCAGAGAGAAGAAGGTCTGGTCTTTAAGTCGCTGGGGAGCACTCACATCAAAGGGCACCCAGCCATAACCGGGGAAGTAGACTTCTGTCCAGGCGTGGGCATCTTCGCCACGCACCAGGTACAGGCCCTGGCCTGGGTCATATTCGCCAGTGGCATAGCCGGTGGCAACTCGGGCAGGCACCCCGGCCATCCGACACATGATCGCCATAGCTGTGGCAAATTGCCGGCAGTCACCCAGCTTGCTGGTTTTCAAAAAATGTACCGTCGAATCCGTACCCGGAGGTGTCAGAGGCGGAGATTCGCTGTACAGATATTCCCGCTCCAGGAAATCCTTTATCTGCACCACTTTATCGTACGGCGTCTGAGCATTTACGGTGACCTCAGCTACTAACTCGGCTATTGCACCCTCCACACTTAGCGGAACCTGCTTGATGTAGCGCTCTATAAATTGCTGGCTGGGGTAGGTGGTGCCGGCCGTCCGCAGTTGCTGGGCAGAGAAGTCAGGCACAATGGAGACGACCCGATAGGAGCTGCCTGCTGGCAGATACGGTATCACTTGGATTGTTCCCGAGGCTTGCCTCACAATGTTGCGACGACGATCGTCCCCAAAGGCCCAGTCCGATATATAGGCAAATGCTGGACGCGCTGCTGCGTACATGATCGGTGAGTTCATCCGTGTGAGCGCGAATATCTGTTCCATAAGGCTGCCAGGCGGTATATCACCGTTGACCAGATAATAGCCGCCATCGGAGCCACGCCGCACCGGGGTGATAGCGGTCTGCGGTGTGTACCATGATTGACCATCGTAGGTATCAAACACTTGCCCACGCCACAAGGCAGGCCGCGGAGACCTGACCGTCATAACCACGTCTTTGCTCAGATGCGCTCGCCCCCCGCCTACCCACAGCCTGCCCAGCGCCATATCGAAATTGGTGAGACGCCCGTGCGACAAGCGCCACGGCAGGCGGCTGCCCTTGCCGTAGAGGTTAGGAGACACCTCATACAGCACACGGCTGGCACCCAACGCCGTCAGCGTGACCACCATCAAGAGCACAACGGTTGGCACAAGCTGACTCCAGGCGGGGCGAACCCACCCCCGCGGATGCCTGATAGTAATCTCATAGGCAGCAAGCAAGTTTTCGTACCCAAGCGCGTAGACGGCGCCGAACAGATAGACGCTGAAGAGGACAAGCAGAGCAGTATCCGGGTTTACGGGCGCCATCAACCCGAAAATAGCCAAGCCGGATACCAGGCATAGTACAAGCTGCTCGCGGCGAGTCTGCATAAAGCACAGACCGGCCATACCCCAGGCAATCAATGCAGCCAGTGCGGTATTAGGCTCGCTGATTGCTTCAATAGGGTACAGCAGATGGACCAAACCCAGGTCGGCCCAGCGAATCACAAAAGCACATAGCGCCCCAACAACGACCATCGGCCCTAAGAAGCCAACTGGGATATTCTTTGTTCTGGCCAGAAGACTGCCCAACAACCCAACTGTTATGGTCAGATACAGGGCCAATCTGTACTCGGGCGCGCCTACGGTGATACCAATAGCAGCGGCAGCGCCAATGCAAGCCACAAATAGCCCGGCAAACAGGGGTATGAGCTGCAAGCTGTCCTGCTGTTCAGACTGCCGCACGCTGCCACCCCCGGAAGTTAGCAGCCAGCTCAACATCGCCCCGGATTAGATAAGCCCGACAGCCGCCACGACGTAGAGCCTGTACGAGGTTGTCATACGATTGGACCGATTCGTGCGGGACGGCCGCAGAGTGGAACGTCGGTGCTGCCAGCGCAAACCAGCTCACTGCATTGCCCCACGAGCGTAGGACTGCGGCCAACTCCAGCATCCTTGTCCCTATCTGGGGAGTGATGACAGCCACACAGCCGGCATCCGTCAACTGTGATTGGTGTCGTCGGGCAACGTCCAGAAGGTCCAAAGCACCGTCAGCTTGAACGCGGGCCAGGGCCTCCAGGAAATCTTGCTGGGCTGCACCAGCTTCCGTAAAGGGCACAGTGAAGTCCTGCTTGCCATCAGCAATCAGTTGCGTCGGAGCATGTTGAGATAGTGCCTGCACCAGAAGACTCACTGCCAGAGTCACACCATATTCCAGAGTGCTACGGCTCCCTTCACCGGCGTGCCCACTACCGGACAGATCCAGCATGACAGTAGCAGCGAGGCTGCGGCGCTCCTCGCGCTCAGTTACCACCAGTTGATTAGTGTGCGCGGTGATCTTCCAGTGGATATGCCGCAGGTCATCACCCGGCACATACTCACGCACCCCGTATAAATCGGTGCCCTGGTGGCTTTTGAGGCGTGTTGCAGTCCGCCCCAAGCCGCCGGTGGCAGTCGCCGCCCAGATGGGTGGTAACAATACGGGCTTGGGGTAGACAATTAGTTCCTGAGGCTGCTGCAAGCGGTGAGAGAGTTCATACATCCCCAGCAGGTCAGGTGCGGAGACCTGAATATTGGAAAGCTGGTACACTCCCCGGCGTTCGGGGATGAGCTGGTAACTAAGCTGGCGAGTTGCACCCGGAGCCAGGTCCGACACAAGCTGGCCAGCTTGCCCGGCGACCGTCAGTCCTTCGGGCAACATATCCTCAACCGTGAACAGAAAACGCCGCCCTCGGCCCCGGTTATGCACCGTCAGGGTAACATTAGTGGCATCGCCGACTGCCACCGGAGAGCGCAGTAAGCGAGCTACCTGCAAGTTGCCCAGGTTGAACCGCGCCAGCAGGTAACCAAGCGGAACAACCAGCCCCCACGCAGCCGCCATATAGAAAAGCTCGTAGACGTGCAACACAAAGCCTACGACCAGCAGAAATCCACTGCCCCAGATTATCATGTGCCACTTATGCAGTCTCATAGCTGCCTTCTTTGCTACCAGCAGGCACAG
>JALGTJ010000051.1 GCA_029821415.1 Candidatus Zipacnadia bacterium | reverse complement strand
CGTCAGCCCAGCAGGGCACTCGCCTGGTGCAAGGCAACGATGAATTGCGCGTCGCCTACTGGCCGGCTGACCAACAGCAGGCTGGAATTGCTCTTCAGGCCGGCACGCAGGCAATCGCCCGCCTCAAATACACGCTGGATTTGGAACTTGACCAACGGATTCATATCGACCTGTGCCACACAAACAAGGAATTTGATGAGCGGACCGCGGAAAAAAATGACCCCTGGGTGTTAGGACGCGCCTTTCCTCGCCAGAATCGGGTGGTAGTCAAAGCCATTGGTCCGGCACGTATCGGCAGGTCCGGCACGTATCGGCAAGCTGGTCGCCCACGAGATACTCCACATATTGCTCCAGCGCAAGCTCGATGAGACCGGCGCCATTGCTCCGCGCTGGCTGCACGAGGGCCTGGCCAAGTATGCCACCGGCGATCTACCTATGGAGGAGCGCGAGCTTTTAGGGCAGGCGGCTGTGGATGGGAAACTGCTGCATATCAGCGAACTGGAGGCAGCCTTCAACGGCTCTCCCCAGCAGGTCTCGCTGGCTTATGCCCAAAGCTATACCCTGGTTGACTACCTGGCCTCGCGGGAAGGCAAAGCAGGTCTCAGCGGCTTTCTGGAGGAACTCGGTAATGTCGGCGAAGTAGACCGGGCACTGGTTCGCACCTACCAGATGCCCATCAGCCAATTAGAAGAGCAGTGGCTACACCAGATCACGCGCGTCTATTTGCCGCAGCGCAGCCCGCATATACTGGACAATTGGGTATGGATTGCGATTGTTGTATTGTTCGTCGCCGCCGTCACCACCCGGTTGGCTCGCGCCCGAGCCATCCGTCGGCGTATGCAGGAAGAGGAGCGCCTCCGCCAGCTCACTGAATCCGAGGCGCCTGTCATAGACTATCCTGAGGAGGGATCGTGAGAATGGAATCGTTCTTTGCTTTCTTCCGCCGCATCTGGATGTCAGGGCTCACCACCCAGATCGTGCGCGCGATACTCGTTGCTGCGGTTTTCGAATTGCTGGTATGGCTGATCAGCCTTTGGATTCGTCGCCGCCTGGGTCCGGTATTAGTGCGAGACGTGGGCGCCGATCCCTCAGCACGAGTACGGCGCCGTCGTTTGCTGGTGGGAGCACCAGTAGTAATCGTACGTATGGTGCTGTACACCATAGCCCTGCTAATGATCCTGCGCATGTTCCGCCTAAATACCGGTGCCGAACTGCTGCCGATGGGTCTGGCGCTATTGGCAGTGGGCTTAGTAGCAGCGAACGGCCCCCTGCGCGACGCCGTTAGCGGGTATTTGATCCTCTATGACCACATCTACAGCGAGGGCGACGAGGTGGTAATCGGCGAGTTGGCGGGAGTCGTTGACCAGATAACTCTGCGCCACACACGCCTGCGCACTCCCGATGGCCAACTTCTCACCATTCCTCACCGGCACGTTGGTACCGTAACCAACCGCTCGCGCGGTGAGGAATAGCTACCGCCCCTCGCCGTTGGCCAATGCTATATTGAGCTACAGTCGCGGGTGGCGTTGGCGGCGGGCGGGAAGCTGCGGGAAGGCAGCGTGCGGTTCGTGCTGATACCAGTAGGCTACCGAGCAGAGGTCATCGGTCAGCGGCTCATAGACGCCGTCCGGCCACCAGCCCAGCGTCTGTATGGTCACCCGCAGGTCCTCGTTGAAGCGAATCGGGTCCATAATGTGCCAGCGATACAGCCCGTGCTTAGGCACTTTGCCCTCTTCCCTGCGGTAGAGGGGATAGCCAAGAAACGAGGTTGAGTAGGTCTCGTCGGCGAATCCCCACGCGCCGCCGAAGTAATCCTCGGTACCCGTCCCACAGATAGTCGGATATTCCTGGTCGCCGTCAATATAGAACTTGACCTCCCCTTCGCCCCACCAGCCATCGGAGAACTGCGTCCAGGCCAGGTATGTCCCGACGTACTGTCCCTTGCCTTTCACTCCGTCGAGAATAGTATGTTCGGGCAGCTCCCGCGTAGTCACCGAACGCCGCCACTGGGCATGGAAGTATGCGCTGCTTTCAGAGATCTCGCCCAGCGCGTAGGTAATCTGGTAGAAGAAGCCCCCAATCTCCTCGGGATGCTGGTTCTCAATGGTAATCCGGGCACCTTCGCTAAAGGGCATCGGCCAATAGCAGTTGAATCCCCCACTGGGATTGACTGCCACTGGCAGCGAGTTGATATTGCAGCGCAGGCCATGGCCGTTGCAGAAGAAGTCCCCCAGCGGCACTTCCACCGAGGCACTATCCTCGCCATCCCAGAACATTCGCAGCACACAATCCCGGTAGGCTACTGGTTTAACGGTCATCCAGATATGCTGAATGACGCCGGGACCGTCAATCTCCGCCAAAGAGGTGGTGGCTTCTGCCGGCAGCGTGATACAAGGCCGCACTTTCCAACCCCGACCCAGCTCGCGGGCCGCGCCTTCGCCAGCGGGGTCAGTCTTTGCTCCTCCACCCTTAGCACCATCAGGATTTTCCGCCGATATTGACCGAGTCTCAACATCAGCCAGTAACGGTAGATTGCCTAAGCTACGCCCAAAAGCGTCGTCCATTGGTTATTCCTCCTGCCTGGTACAATAAGTCGGAATCGCACGGGCCGGCGAGCTACAGGGCGGTAATGCCCACAGCTTGGCGCTTACCCCCCGGCAAGCCGAGCTTACAGCACCACTTCCTCACCCGTCTCCCTGGACCGCACGGCTGCGTCCAGGATGCGGATGATCTCTAAGGTACTTGATGGCGGCACCGGCATCTGTCCGGTACGCACCATGCCGATAAACTGCTTCAGCATCTCCCGGTAGAAGCCCGCGGCATCATCAATGGTCAGGTGCACACTACCCTCTGTGCCCAGCAGCGTCGCGCGGAAGGTATAAGCGATATCTTCTCGCACCACCATAACCCCCATACGGCCGTCGCCGTAGTCAAGCAGCACGTGGTTGCGTTTAGCGTCACCAAAGTTGCGCACCGACTTGACGCCCGGCCCCATCACCGTGTGCAGGAATTCGCAGGCGTGGATACCGTAGAAGACCAACTCGTTGGGACCTACGGAGATCACGGTCATTATGTCGCCAAGTGCTTCCTTCTCCAGCGCTGCATACTCAGTAGAGTAGCGCAACGCCGAGCAGGACATCACTGGCGTGCCGTGCCTCTCGGCCAGAGCGAGGATCTCCTCGGCCTCCTGTGGGTCCCGCGACAACGGCTTGTCAATGAAAGTAGGCAAGCCCGCCTCCAGGAACAGGGGCGCGCGCTTCTGATGCTGCTCGGTCATATCATCACAGATCAGAACACCGTCCACCTCGCCCAGCAGGTCACTAGGATTGTCAGTGATCAGGGTGACGCCGTCAACAAGGTCAGCTATTTGCTGCGCTGCGGCGCGATCGTCGTCACAGATCGCCACTACACCTGCATCCTCCACGGGATTACTGGCATAGGGCGGAAATCCTGCCGCCTCCCAGGCAGCTTCGTCCTTCTTAGGGTTCAGAATTCCAGTGAACGCCCGGGCATGCCAGATGCCAGCGCCGCCAACTACTCCCAGTCGTGTCATTGCATTGTCTCTCCTTTAAGAAATTAGTCGGTTCACATTGCCATATACTGGGCACTAACAGTATCCTTGAAGTGGTCGAGCAGGTTCTCGGGACGGCCATTCGCCCACGGGTCGGGAATGCCCAGAGCTTCGCGCTTGTATTGCAAATAATACAAGTAGTTCTCATAGCTGACATCAGGCGGCACGCGGTGGTCAACGTGAGGAATGTAGCCGCCCTGCTCAACCAGAGGCACTATGCGGTCAACCTCCGCGCGGATAGCCTGCTTGTCTTTGGCCAACTCCCGTTTGTTCACGCCACCCAGCAGCAGGACTTCCTGACCGTAGTCCCGGCGTAGCTGGAACGGATCGGTGCCCGCGGCTATCTCCAGCGGGAACATACAGTTCACACCACCGGCGATCCAGTGCTCAACCAACTGCGTTATATCCCCGTCGGAGTCCACGATAAAGATATCGCAGCCTGCTCGCTTGAGCACATCGGTAATGCGCTTATACCGTGGGGTCATCAGTTCGCGGAAGAGCTTCGGCGAAATCATCGGCCCTCCCTTGAAACACATATCTTCCCAGAACGTCCCACAGTCTATATGCACATGCTTACTTACCTGCTCCAAGACACTAATGTACAGCCCGGTGAGGTGCTCCATCATCTCCTCAATCCAGTCGCGCTGCTCCATAAGCGCAATCAGCACATTCTCAAATCCCATCCAATCGCGAATGACCCCAAATAGACTGCCACACGGCACTTGCACGGGAACAGTGGAATTGTTCGCTTTTTCGGCTATTTCGTCCCAGTTATCGGGATACCTAGCCGGGTCATCCGGGTTCAAACGCTCCTTAAAAGCCTCCCAGTCATCGCGAGTTTTGAGTGTCCAGTCCACGTAACGCGGTATCGTATCGGACCCGTCCTTCATCACCATACAGGTAACGCCTGCCCCGTCAATGTATGTGCGATGGCGGTCAGTCTCCTCAATAACCTGTGTTTCGAACGGCGGCAGCAGGCCAAGGTTCACCGGCACTTCCAAAACGGGAGCGAAGCCGAAGTACTTATCAGCGATGGTATTATCGTTGATCTGTTCGGGCAGCCCCTCCTTATGCCACCGGAGGAATGTATCATCCCAGTAGCCAAACTCCATATCCGGCACGTGATCTACTTCCTGGAACCGATACGTCCGCAGGAAACGCTCGCGATGCGTCATAATCACCCGTCCTTATCCCCAAGACTATCAGTCAAACAATGGAGTAACCTGACCACTATTCTGGGCAGACTTGGCCGCTGCCTCAATGAATGCCACAATCTCTATGGTCTCCGCGATGTCAAGCGGGGCAATGCCTGACTCGAACATACCCACAACCTTCTTGAGCAACTCCCGGTAAATATAACTGGCGTTAATCGAGTGGGCGCGCACCTCCTTCTCGCACCATACAGTGAAGCCGTACGCGTGGACTCCCGCCCGGGTACCTCGAACGCTGCCCAGCCGTCCGTCCTTCCAGCGGCCGACTACAACTTCGCCATCATCCTCATACACACACCCGACCTCCAAACAGCCGGGGCCCATCAACGCATAGAGCGTCTCGACAGCATGAATCCCATAGTGAAAGAGGCCGGGATTCTCGGGATGCAGGCTGGCCGGACTATAAGCCATTGCCCCAATAACTCGTCCGGTCTGCTCTTTTTCAGCCTGCAACTGCTGAATCTCCAGGGCATAGCGAAGCGAGGAAGATGAAAACAGCGGAACATCGTTCGCCTCAGCCAGATCAGCCAACTGCCGGGCCTCGGCAACCGAGCAGGTGAACGGCTTATCAACAAAGACGGGAAGCCCCGCCTCTATGAACGGTCGCGCATACTCCAGATGAACTGCGCCGCTCTGAAACTCAACCATCACTGCATCAACTTTGCCAATAAGCTCTTCCGGAGCACTAACTACCTCTACACCATAGCCCGCCAAGGTCTGCGTATACTGGGCCAGTGTGTCGTCGTCAGTTATCTGAGAGGTGCCCGGAAAGCCGGCTACAATCTGGGCCCCGTCCACCCACTGCTCCTCCTCAATGTCTATGTGATTCAGTCGCATAGTGAACTGAACAACATGTGAGGTATCAAACCCAACTATCCCTATACGCATAACTCTAAGACTCCTTTCACAGATGTCAAATTCTGGCAGCTTACCGTACAGACGTGTATTGGCCACGCCCCGCTCGTATACCTTCCGCGCCGCGCCAAATTCCGTCCAATTCAAATTCACCCAGAGTTGGCTATCCCCTAACCCTCCCGACATATTGACTTGTGTCCACTTCTGATATACTCTATAAGTGACTGCTGTGACAGCTACGTTATGACCCTACAAACCGCCAAGCAGGCACGGCGCACCGGGAGGAATACAATGGGAGATATCACCATTATCGCGGAAATCGGCGAGAATCACCATGGCGACTGGGACATTGCTGCGGCTATGGTGGAAGCTGCGGCGAACAACGGGGCCGATATTGTGAAATTCCAGTCCTATTTGCCCGAGGAACTATCGCCCGATGATCCCGAATACGACTGGTTCAAACAGGTCTCTTTCCCTGAGGAGCTGCATTTCGTTTTCAAAGAGCAGGTCGAAAAGCTTGGCGCTGAGTTTATGAGCTCACCGTTTACGCCGAGCCGAGCCGCATTTCTGTGCGAAGAGGTCGGCTGCGAGTCAATCAAGGTGGCCAGCCCGGTGATGATGAATTTTGAAATGCTGGATGTGATTAACTCGCACGCGGACACGGTCAAGCGGGTCTATCTGTCCACAGGAATGGCCACAATTGACGAGATTGAGATGGCTCTGGCGCATCTGGATGACATTGAAGAGGTGACGATACTCCACTGCGTCACCCAGTATCCTACGCCACCACACTTGGCCAACCTGCGAGCCATCACTACTCTATCTGAGGCTTTTCCAGAGAATCCCATTGGTTACTCAGATCACACTGTGGGTATCCTGGCATGCCTGGGGGCTGTAGCGCTGGGTGCCACTGTGCTTGAGAAGCACTTCACCTTCAGCAAGCTGCTGCCGGGCACCGACCATCTGCCGGGGATGCTGCCTGAAGAACTTGCCCAGCTCCGCGAGCAGGCTGACGAGCTTGCGCAGATGAGGGGCGACGGAGTGAAGGCTCCGGCCCCCGAAGAGACCGAAATAAGAGAGTTCGTGCGCAGCCGCTTCCACGAGCCAGCTTGACGCTGCCGGGTGGTGAAGGGGTATCACGACTGACTCTGGATCAGTTATCGGAGGTTCGAATCCTCCCCCGGCAGCCAGACAATAGCCAGCTCTTAACTGTGTGCCAGGCAAAACAACTGATCATTACATGCTCTTGTCTGAACACGGTGTGCTCTGTGAGCTAAATGAGTGCCAAGACCGCGGCCCCGAAATGGCAAGTTGCTCCCGGGCAGCTCCACAAAGGCGGTTGAGCATGAAATCGGAGTTTTGACTGACAGTAGCTGCCCGTGCTTTCCACTCAGAGGTAGTACAAACAAACGCAACAGGCGAAGAGGGTTAACTCTTCGCCTGTGCTATGTTCAGTGTACCCACACAAGGAAGACGCCGATTGAATAACAGTCACGTTCTCGGCGCGAGGACCCTTGTCGTCCTGAACGATGTTGAACTCAACGCTGTCACCCTCGTTCAAGGTCCGGTATCCTTCACCTTGGATGGCGGAGAAATGTACAAATGCATCTTCCCCATCCTCGGTCTCGACAAAACCATAGCCCTTAGAATCGTTGAACCACTTTATCTTGCCTACCGACACAATGAAGCACCTCCTTATTCCAGTATAGGCTATGTGTAACCCCAGTAGCCAAACTTGGAAGAGGTACCTCTTCTTAGCGAAGCAACCAGCTTTCACCCTAGCCTTCAATACATAGCTGCGCTTGGTCATACCGAGCTGCAGCAACTGTACCTTAGCATATTCTATCATATTAGTCAAGTGACCTTGCCTCTGGAAACGAGTTTAGAGGTAGTGTTGGCATTGCGGCAACGAAATGATTACTCTAAAATACTCTAACTACCACGATGATAGTTGACCAAACGGACTTGCCAAAGAGGGCAGTCATTTTTGTGCGTGCTGGATAGCAGGTTGATGACGAATGAGGAATCATAAGGCCGCTTGTTGCTAACACGGGCCCGCACACTTGCCTTCTCCCCTTTCTCTATCCAGCACTACATGGCTTGAGTGAATTAGCTACCCCGTGTATACTTGCCTTGCACACACATCCCAGAAACACCGATTTGTGAATTGTACAATGATAATCGGCATTGGCACTGATATCGTGGAAGTCGACAGGATCAATCGCCTGGTCGGCAAATACGGCCAGCGGTTCATTGACAGAATATTTACTGCTGCGGAACAGGAGGCTTGCCTGGGAGTAGCCAATCAGGGCCAGCGGCTGGCCGCCCGCTTTGCCGCCAAGGAATCAGTAATGAAGGCACTGGGCACGGGCTGGGCACGGGGGGTGCGCTTCAAGGACATCGAGATACCCTCCACTGAGAAGCAGCGCCCGCAAGTGCAGTTGCGCGGGATCGCTGCCGAGCGTGCTCTCAAACTGGGTGGAACCAAGTGGCACCTGTCGCTTACTCACGTCAGCCGTTTTGCCGTAGCGTTCGTCATACTTGAAGGGCCCGGCGCTGCTCAAAGCTGATGGCGAACAGAAGGACCCGTGACCTGTGATGCGTCGGCTGGATCGCTATATCCTACGCCAGTTTGTTCTGCCCTTCATCGTTGGGGTGCTCATTTTCGTCATCATTTTGCTGGGCGATGAGGCCCGCAAGCTGAGC
>JALGTJ010000324.1 GCA_029821415.1 Candidatus Zipacnadia bacterium | reverse complement strand
CAACAGTTGGCGGTGCCGGGCACGGAAGCCCGTCCGGTCCTGCGGATGATCCAGAACCGCCGCCACCAGGCTATCAAGCTGCTGTTGATAGTCAGCGGCCTGCTGGGCCTGGCCGGCAGCTCGTAGCTCCCCAATGGCATCTTGCGCCATCTTCAGAAGCATATAGTCCTCTATGCCCATACGCCGATACTGAAATCGACGGCTGGGAACGTCCCAGGGGTTGCCGTGCGTGCTGCAGTAGTCCCAGAAGTGCACACCAGTAGCCTTGTAATAGAAGGCCAGCCAGTGCAGCAGGCGATAGAAGACCAGCGGGTCACGCTCTTTGCCAACGCCGTACCGGGCGTCGGCCGCAGCATAGAACCACAATTCATGCCCCGGCTGGCGACACAGCTCAAAGCCGTCAGGTGCATTATGCCGAGTCAGGCCCGGAGCGTGAGAGACCACGATGTTGACCCAGGGTGATATGCCGCTATCGGTAAGCGTCTGCTGTGATGTCGCGTACATAGGTATAGTGATCATTGTCCGGACATTGGGGTCAGCTTCCTTGATTACCCGGGAGATCTCGGCAACCTTCTTGTCTGTCGTCTCGTCAAATATCTGTAGATACCAGCGGTCATAGCCCAGCCCCCGCTGTTTAAAGCAGGCCGCAAGTTGCCTGATCCATTCCCGGACGGCATTCTTATACTCATCGCTCATCCACTGTGCCTTGCCGAAGTAGCCGCGGGTCGGATCAGCAATAAAGAAACTATACTGAGGAAAGTCGCCGTGGAATGCCAGGGCCTTGTCCAGGGCCGTCGTGTCTAACTCCATCGGTTGCACCAGACTGCCATCGTCGTTCAGTTTGGGCAGAGGGAGACAGTTACCGCTCATCGCCGCCTCGGTGATGCGATGAGCCCGCATCACATCGCGCAATTGCGGTCCCTACCCGCAGATGGACTGTGTATTGATAGGTCCCCGCTTGTGCTTGGGAACTCTCGGCCTCCACCCACACCAGTTTGGTCTCGCCCGACGGAATTACCTGAGGCGAGTCGGTAAGCAACAGCGCATCCGCCACATATCGTTCGTTGGTCGTACGGAAGTAGCGTGCAACTCTCACTGTTACCGTCGGCGCACCGGCTGCCGACGGCGCACTGACCGATGCTGACAAGGGCAATGATTGCTCAGTTAGATTGGCCAGCCCCAGTGCGGCTGCCTCCAGGGCATTAATCGCCGTGTGAATCTCCACTTCTGGCACCTCCGGACCGTTAACCTGGTCCGGGAGTGACAAGAAGCCAATGGGTTCATCAGGAACCACCTTCCAACACAAAAGGTTCCTGCCATAGACGCGACGCGCTCGCTGGCGATGAAGTTCAATGAGCTGCGCGCGCACCTCTTCGTAGGACGAAGGCTGTGCGGCCACTCGCTCTCTCAGCTCAGTCACATCTTGAAGCTGGGCATTGCGCTCAGCCGCCGGCCATTCACTGAGCTGGCTAGCGAGGGGAGCCGTGAGACTATCCATCAATCGGCCCACTTCTCGCTGAGCTTTCAGAAGCTTCCCCAGCTCGGCACTGCCGCTAGCCACAATGGAGGGGCCAATAGGTGGGGAGGCGCTAGCGGGTGCCGGCATCGTGCCCATCACTTGAACCTCGTCCAGAAATGTGAAGTAGAAAGGTGGTGGAGGCAACGCTACGATAGCAACATAGCGGCCACGCACACCACGCAGCGGCACCTCCATCTGCCGGCCTTCGGTATAATAGTCCTCCTCTGCCGGCACCGGTGGCGCCGGTAGTTCCCCAGCTACCGTGTAAGTCTTATCATCACTACTAACATAGACTGTCCAACCGACAAAGACCACACCAGCTCCCCCACCTCCGGTAGTGTTGAGCACGACTTTGTCGAGCTTCGCCATCCCCCCCAGGTCAAACCAGATTAGCACCGGTTCGTCAACTCCGACAGCCCAGCCCACCGTTGCCTTGTCCGTCCAGATGCGACCAGCAGTGTAATTGGTCAGCCCGTCTGGCCCGTAGTCAGGAGCAGGGACCATCTGGTACGGCCGGTGAAGTACCAGATTTTCTGATGCCGCGCTGCAGTGTACCGAAAAAGGTGCGCTAATTAGCCCGAGAAGCGTCAATAGGATAACCCACACTCTTGCTTGCTGAAAAAACCGCAATCCACTGTACATTACTACTCACCTCTAAAAATAATTCTGCCGAATCGCTCGGGCACATCTACGCCGCCCGTCGTACGGCTCCATACCGCTTCAACGGGCTGGAGTCGGGCAAAGTTACCCTCCCAGACATCATCAGGCTGGGGGGCAGGCGCTATCTGTCGGAAC
>JALGTJ010000050.1 GCA_029821415.1 Candidatus Zipacnadia bacterium | reverse complement strand
CCAATTGAAATGAGCAAAATCGGCTCAAGCAAGATGCTTTTTACCTGCTACTACCGCACTGAGCAGGACCCAGGTGCTCAGATGTCGCTGGTGACCTTCGCTGAAGATTTCCACATCAAAGAATGGCACACCCGTCCACTGCAAGCCGAGGCCAAAAACATACCGAACTCCAATGAGTGGAGCTTGCTGTCGTGGGAGTTTGAAGCCCTACCCGGAGGCCGGCAGTTAGTGCCGATCATTAGAGTCACCGGACCAGGGAAACTCTATGTTGATAACGTGGCGCTGCAGCCGTATCCCGCTGAGGTCGCAGCGACTCTCACTGATGCCGGCATTCTCCAGGAGCCTCCCGACAAGCGGCGCACTACCATATACCTTGCGAACTATACATCACAAAAACGGGAACTGCAGGTGGTGCTGATCGCTGCGACTGAGGACAGCGATGCGAAACGGATGCAGCAGACTGTACAGATAAAGCCCAACGGTACCGGTATGCTACATCTGGACTACACTATGCCAGTCAACATCCCTCACAACCTCCAGCTTGTGGTGCGAGATGCCAACAGTGGGGCTATCTACGAGCACACGCAGGCAATCGCCGCACCTCTGCTCACCGCCAGGTTCACTAAGCCAGCATTTCGCAATACAATACTGCCGACGCTGCCCATGGATAACCTGGAAATCACGGGAAGGATCAATGCCGTTCCCCACCTTGCCCGCCAATTCAGGTTGCATGCCGAAATAGCGGAGACAGGTATGCAGCTCACCGAACCCAGCGAGCAGATCCGGCGTCCCGAGGCGACCGACTTTACTATTATCTTACCATCCACCGATTTGCTCAGCGGCGACTATACCGTGCTCATTACTGCGACACTGGGAAATGATGAGTTTAAGCAGCAGACCCAACTACCCTTCCGTCGGTTGGCCCACTCTAACAGCCAGGTTGGCTACGACCACCAGCAGCGGTTGTGGGTCAACGGCACACCGATGCTACCGCGAGGGCTGTATTATGTATGCCAGCGCAGTGATCTTGCCGCAATAGCCGCTGCCGGCTTTAACTTCGTCGTTGTGCCCTCTACACGTGCCAGCTATGCATTCGAGGAGGAGGCGCGAAATAGAAAGATATCGCTGCTCATCTCCTCGCCTCGAGTAAGCGAGAATTCCTGGCAGAGTCTGGAACGCAAGTTCGGTCAGAGTCCGGCACTGCTGGGTTGGTGCGTAATGCCCAGGCCCGACAAGAAAACGACACCCCCGGAGGTAGCCGCCGACGTTTGCGGCCGGCTTCGGTCAATAAGTCCCAGTCACATCACGCTGATGTCACTGGCCTCCCCTTCTCTACTGCGCCATTACAGCAAGTTTCCTGATATTGTGGCCGCCTGGTCGTTGCCGGTGCCCGCCGCACCTATCACCTCGGTGGCGCAGATGGTTGATGCGGCAATACAGGCTGGCTCCAACATGCATCCGGTGTGGGCTGTCATTCAAGCGGCTGGGGCAGCCTGGTACAGCGACGAATCGTTGGACCCAGCAGGGGCCGGCCGGGCACCTACGCCAGCAGAAGTTCGCGCCATGACATACCTATCACTGGTCCACGGAGCAAAGGGACTGATATACTACGGGTATGATATCCCCGCCTTCACGGGAACCAGAGCATTTAAGCTACCCGAAGATGCTCCTGAAATCTGGGCCGAACTTGGCCGGATCAATCAGCAGTTAAGCTGGCTGGCACCAGTAATCCTAAATGGACAGCATCGCCTGCTGCCGCCGGCTGCCGACGGAGACATCCACCTGGGAGCCTGGGACTACCAGGGCGGCAACTACATTATGGCAGTTAATACCTCTAATCAGGGAATCGTAACGGAGTTAACACTCTCGGGGGTAGAGGCATCGCGACTCAACGTGATGTTCGAGCACCGCTGGATAAGTGCCAGCGACGGTGTATTCAAAGACAGCTTCACACCCTATGAGGTCCATATCTATGCAACAGGGTAGTAGCCAGAGCGGCGCCGGACGTTACCAATCCTTGTCCGTCTCGCTGCAAGCGTCAAGACCTATCAGCCACTTATGCCTGAGCATGTAGTAATAATCGCAGTCAGCTTCATAATCGGGGCAGTGCTGGGCTGGTTCACCTCACTGGCTATCAAAGCTACGGCACGGGTGCTGGGCTGCCTGGTAGTCATCCTCTTCGTGCTTATCCAGTTTTTTGGCTACCATGAAATACTTCACTGGAATTGGGCAGCTCTACTGGAGCTGATGCGACCGTGGGCAAGTATAGTCACCAGCCGCCTGGCACCCAACTTTAATGCCTTCACCTACAATCTTCCCTTGTCAGGCGGGTTTCTAATCGGCCTGCTGGTAGGCATGCGACGGTAGCGCTGTAGACACCATCACTGGATTGAAGACCTGCGGCTTACGGGTAAAATACAAGTGAGAATCGTTCCGTAGTGTGGGAAGGAAGAATAATGAAGATGGCTGATGACCGCTCTGGCAGCAGCTCCGGGCGCAATCCGCTGGCTGTTGCCCGGTTCATATTACATCTGCCGAACTTTATCAAGCTGTACTGGCGCTTGTTCACCGACCGGCGAGTTTCGCTGCTGCCGAAGATTGTGCTATCACTCGGCGTTGCCTACGTGTTGGTGCCCAGTGACATACTCTTTGACTTTTTGCCCCTGCCACCATTGGGTCTACTGGACGACACTGTCGTACTGATTATGGCCGCCAAGGCCTTCATAGCTTTGTGCCCACGGAGAATAGTTGAAGAGCATGTCCGCCTGATTGACGAAGGTAGCTAATACAGGGAGTGGATCACAGTTGCATATTCGCCAGTTTGATCTACGCCGGGATTTGCAGATTGTCCTCCAATTCCAGCACGAAATTTACGAGCGAAACTTCCCCGGATTCAAAGTGACCCAGAAGTTTCTTAATGACTTTGCCCGGCAACTGCGCGCCGCAGACCGTAGTCCTGCCGAGCGGCTATGGGTGTTAGAAATAGCCGGTCAGGTACGCGGTTTTGTGTGGGGGGCGCTAATTACCAGTATGGTAGACGAGTTTGTGGGGTATATTAAGAATATATATGTGGCTCCAGAGCTGCGGGGGCAAGGGCATGGCCGCAGACTGCTGGAGACAGCCGAAGAGTGGTTTCGTACTGAGGGCGCTCCGAAGGCGACATTGGATGCCAGTATGTGCAATCAGCAGGCCCTCAGCCTTTACATCAAGGCTGGCTACCACGGCGAGCGCCTGCGCATGGAGAAGTCGCTGAATGAGCAATTCGGGAGAGGGATTGACTATGACCGAAGAGACACAACCCAACGAGAGTCCAGACCTGCAGGCCAGAATCCAGGCAGTGAGAGACCTGGTAGATGAAGGCAACTATGACACCGCCCTGGCTCAAGCTCGTCAGTTGTTCGACGACTATCGCAACCGGGCTGAAACACACACTTTGCTCGGTGACATATACGCAGCCCGCCGGATGTGGCCAGAGGCAGTGGAGTGGTACCATGAGGCAGTCGAACGAGGGGACAGCAGTGCTGTGGACAAGTTGAGCGAGGCCCGCCTCCGACTCAACCAGCAACTGGAACAGCCTGGGCGAGTCCGCAGAACCCCAAGTGCCTCCCAGGCTGAACAGCAGAAGACCAAACTGTGGATAACAATAGCCAGTGCCGGCGCGGCTGTGGTAATCGCAGGAGTTATCGCCGCCCTAACCTTTTCAGGTGGGCCGCCGTCACCAACGGAATCACGCAGCGTACAGCCACCGGCACGACCCGGCAGCGCCACTCCAGGGACGAGAACTCCCCGCAACACCGCCCGTTCCACAACCTCAGCCCTGCAAGTACGCAGCAGCTCTGCCGCTGCGCCTCCGCAACTGCCGACAGGCTCCGGCACTGAGCCAACTGTTCGTAGTGCAGTTCCTGCCGGCACGATGTTGCCAACGCCCGAGCAGGGGAACGAGCCCACCACCACTATTGTGGAGGGACCTCGTAGCGAACAGGACGTAATCCTGGAAAGCGCACTAGGCTCGTTGACCTGGCCAGACGGTACCGCTATGCGCAATGATGTCTCAGTAGCGGTAGACCCTTTCCTAGGTTACGCCATGATTAGCTTTGAGATTCCCCGCAACCTTGACTGTGATGATATCGCTGATGCCACAGCCAGGCAGGCCTACTCGGTGGCCGTGGCCGCAATTAACACCGACCAGAGCCTAAACGCTATCACTCTGCGGGGCTTAATCAACATCTCCAGCTCACAGCGAAGGAAACGGGTGGTAGTTGCGTATCGGGGAAATACTACTCGTGAAAGCCTCACATACTGGCTAAAGCGCGATCAATCCCCCACCTCCCAACAACTGTGGACACAGGTCTTCGCCACCACCTGGTGGAACCCAGCCATTCCCCGCAGCGGCCTTAAGTGAACCGCGTGTGCCGGTTACTCTGCCGGTTGATGACTGTTACTGGGCCGAGTTAGTCAAGGTGGCCATCCCCGTGAAGGTTCAACACCTGCGCAAGAAGAATAGCTAAATGTCGGACCAGACCTGCCCAAGCATAGCAATCAAGGAGGAGCCCCCATGAAAAAGGCCATTTGCTACTCAAGCGTACTGAGTTCTGAGGACCATCGCCAGCGCCTATCCGTCGTCAAAGATGCAGGATTTGATGGCATTGAAGCACCGCAATTTGATACTATCCAGGAGGCCGAAGATGTTGCCGGCATCGCCAATGAGATTGGACTGGAAATCCATAGCGTAATGGGAGGTACTCACTGGCAAATGCCGCTGTCCGAACCCGACGAAGAAGCTCGCCGCCGGGGAGTTGCCGGGATTGAAAAGGCGTTGCACCAGGCAGCCGCAATGGGAGCGGAGACTGTACTGGTGGTGCCCGGCGTGGTTAACACCGATGTCTCCTATGAACAAGCCTACGAAGTCTCCCAGAAGAGCATCCGTGAGCTGCTGCCCATCGCTGAAGAGCTAAATATCATGATGTGCCTGGAGAATGTCTGGAACAAGTTCCTGCTCAGCCCCTTGGAGATGCGCGACTACATTGACAGCTTCAACAGTCCGCTGGTGCAGGCCTACTTTGACGTGGGCAATATCCTGCTGTACGGCTATCCCGAGCAGTGGATAAAGATTCTGGGGCCGAGGATTAAGAAGGTGCATATTAAGGACTTCAACGTGGGCACCGGACAATTCGTCGGGCTACTGCAAGGCGATGTGGACTATCCCAAGGTGATGGCGACTTTCCGTAGTATCGGATATGATGGATACATCACAGCCGAACTGTCACCTTACTCACAGTTTCCGAAACAGTTTGTCTACGATACAGCAGCGCAGATGGACGCAATTCTTGCCTCGTAGGCAGCAGCCGCAACGAGCAAAATGCAAAGGAGCTGCATAGGACTATGAATGAGGAACTGGTGGAGTGCCGCTACTACGAAACTGGCGAGGGCTACTTGCAATGCCAGTTATGCCCGTGGCATTGCCGAATCCCACCGAATAAGGCGGGAATATGCCGGGTGCGTGAGAATATCGGAGGGGTGCTGCGCTCTCTGAACTACGCCGAGGTCACTTCCGCGCATATGGATCCCATCGAGAAAAAGCCACTGTATCACTTCCACCCGGGCAGTGGCATCCTTTCCCTGGGAACTTTCGGCTGCAACCTGAGCTGCAAGTTCTGTCAAAACTGGGAGATCTCCCAGGGACGGCCGCCCACTCAACATCTGGAACCAGAAGAGGCGCTGGCGCTGGCCCAAAAAGGTCAGCGCCAGAGCGGTAACATTGGCATTGCTTACACTTACAACGAGCCGATCATCTGGTACGAGTATGTCTACGATACCGCGCAGTTAGTCCACGAGGCCGGTATGGTCAATGTTCTGGTCACCAATGGGCTGATTGAGGAAGAGCCGCTGCGCGAACTGCTTCCCTATGTGGATGCTATGAACGTGGACATCAAGGCCTGGAGCGAGGACTTTTACCGAAAGATATGCCACGGGGAGGCCTGGCCGGCACGCCGCACCGTGGAAATAGCCGCCCAGCAATGCCATGTGGAGATAACTGTCCTGATTATCCCGGGCTACAATGACAGTGATGAGGAGCTGGAGAAAATCTTTGATTGGGCTGCTTCCGTGCGCCGGGATATGCCGGTGCACCTATCGCGGTATTATCCCGCCTATAAATTTGACGCGCCCTCCACTCCTGCCGAAACTCTCCGCCACGCTTATCAGTTAGCTCGGCAGCGACTGGAATATGTGTACGTAGGCAATATCTATATTGACGGCACTAGCGATACCAGGTGCCCCGAGTGTGGGGAAATCGTGATAAACCGCTCCGGTTTCACTAGTCAAGTGACAAATCTTACCGAAGATGGCAGGTGCAAAAGCTGTGGAGCACAGCTCAACATCATCACCTGAAGGTCCAAGCTCTGCCGAGGATTTAGGCAGTCGCGCCAGTCGCCTGATGCGCAGAGCCAGCTATATGATAGCCGTCTTTGTGAGATTTGGATTTGCCTCGATCCTGCACAGTGTGGCGCTGGATCGCTTTCTACGACGCCGGGACAAACCCGGGGAGAAGGCGGATGCTGCCACGGCCGGGCTTGCTGCCACGGCCGGGCTGGCAATGCCGGTGCGCCTGCGCCTGGCCCTGGAGGAGATTGGTGCTACAGCAATCAAGATCGGCCAGGTCCTGTCTACGCGGCCCGATCTGCTGCCTCCCGACTATATCCACGAGCTGCGCAAACTACAGGAGGAAGTGCCTCCATTCCCCTACGAACAGGTGCAGCAAATGCTTGAGCAAGAGCTGGGCGCGCCCTTCCAGGAACTGTTCGCCGAATTTGACCCTGAGCCACTGGGATCAGCCTCGCTGAGTCAGGTGCACGCTGCCAGACTGCTCACTGGTCAGAAAGTGGCCGTCAAGGTGCAACGCCCAG
>JALGTJ010000049.1 GCA_029821415.1 Candidatus Zipacnadia bacterium | reverse complement strand
AGTATAGGTTGGGAAGTGCCGCAGTGAATAGATGCGACGTCTGGATAGCCTCTGCTGGCTATTCCTAGACTAACTTGTACCTAAAGTATATCATACCTCCCCGGTGTTGTCAACAATGTTCCTACTTGGCTGCCAGAGGATGAACACTTGCCTCGCGAAGTCCATGGGCTGGCCCGTGAGTGTGCAGGCTCCAGTCAAGTATATGCGGGCAAGGAGAAATCGGTTGCACTGACGAATGTAACACAGCAGAGCTGCACAAAGGGATGAGCTACAGTGGATATGGCTGCGGAAAAGCTCAATAAGCTACGAGGCATCCTGGCGGATATGGGCAGCGTGCTGATAGCCTTTTCGGGGGGAGTGGATAGTAGCTTCCTGCTTGCGGTCGCCGTGGAGGTGCTTAATGAATGGGCTGTCGCTGCTACTGCTCACTCTGTGCTGTATAGCGGCTGGGAGTTGGAACAGGCTGCGACGATTGCTGAACAGCTAGGCGCACGGCATATTACTTTTGAAGTGGATCACCTTGCCCTGGCCGGATTTGCAGGCAATCCTCCTGATCGCTGCTATCTATGCAAGCGGGCTTTGTTTGCGCAGATGCAACAGATTGCCCAACGTGAGGAGCTGGCCTGGGTGGCTCATGCCGAGCAGATTGATGACCTGGGCCAATGGCGGCCCGGCCAGCGGGCTGCCGAGGAGTTGGGAGTACGGGCGCCGCTAATAGAAGCGGGCCTGGACAAGGCGGAAGTGCGGGAGCTGTCGCGCAAGCTCGGATTGCCGACCTGGAATCTGCCTGTCAATGCTTGCCTGGCTACGCGGATTCCTTACGGAGAAGCGATCACGGGCGAAAAGCTGAGACAAGTGGCTGCGGCTGAAGAGGCCCTGCGTGAGCTGGGTTTCCAGCAACTGCGGGTGCGCCATCACGGTCCCCTGGCACGCGTAGAGGTCGCGCCCGCCCAGTTATCCCGCCTGACGCAGCAGCCCGTGCGCAAACAGGTAGTGGCGGCATTGCAGGAAGTAGGCTTCGCCTATGTTACGGTTGATCTGGCCGGATACCGCTCCGGCAGTATGGACGAGGTGATAGCAGCCAGTGGGGAAGATAGTGAAGAATGAGAGCCCTGCGCTGAGTGTCTGTCTGTCAACTAATGAATGAAAGAGTGATGTTGGTGTGATCAATAAGCAAAGCTGGCTGGGAACCAATGAGCAGAGAGCAGAGCTTCAGCCAGTGCTGGAGGTGATGAGTGCTCAGCGGTATGCGGCCAGAATCTGGGAGAAAGATGCCAACCTGTGGAGCTCCGAGCCTGGCCTGCAGGAGAAGATCGAGAACCGCTTAGGCTGGCTGCGGCTGCCCGAGCGCTGCCTGGCCCGCGTCGGTGAGCTTGTTCGGTTCGCTGAGGGGATTCGCCAAGAGGGCTTTGCGCATATAGTCTTGCTGGGGATGGGAGGAAGCTGTCTGGGAGCCAGGGCGCTTGCGCGCGTCGTTAAGGCCAGCGCTGGCTATCCCACCCTGAAAGTTCTGGATAGCACCGTGCCGGCTGAGGTACTGCGCATCACCGACAGCATCAACCCGGAGTTGACTCTTTTTGTAGTAGCTAGCAAGTCGGGAACGACGACCGAAGTGCTGTCATTCTTTGAATATTTTTACAATCAAGTTGACGAGGTCAAGGGGGATCGGGCTGGCGAGAATTTTGTGGTCATAACTGATCCGGGCAGTGCTCTGGCCGAAATTGCTGACCAGCGTGGACTGCGGGCTACCTTTGAGAACTGGCCTGACGTGGGTGGGCGTTTTTCGGTGCTGTCATACTTTGGTATGTTGCCGGCAGCGCTGGTTGGTTTGCCCATCGCGCAAATTCTTGAGGGCGGCGACGCGATGGCGGCAGCCTGTGGCCCGTCCGTACCGCCGGAGCAGAATCCGGGCCTGCGTCTGGGCGCGTTGCTGGGTGCCTGTTACCGGTTGGGGCGAGACAAAATCACACTCCTGGCTCCCGCTGAATTGGAAGGCTTTGCGGACTGGGTGGAGCAGTTGCTGGCTGAAAGTACCGGCAAGCAAGGCAAGGGGCTTATTCCAGTCGTGCGCGAGTCTGTAGGGGAACCAGAGGTATACGGCAATGATCGGTTGTTTGTACATATGCATCTGCCGGGTGATGGACAGTTTGGCGCCTTGATTAGTGAGCTGACAGCCGTAGGCCATCCCGTAATTGACATTGAGTTGACGGAGGTTAATTCCATCGGCCAGGAGATGTACCGGTGGGAATTGGCCACCGCCGCAGTCGGCGCACTGATGGGTATCAACCCGTTTGATGAACCTAATGTCCAGGAAAGTAAGGACAGAACCCGCCAGGTGCTGGCGGAGTATGTCCAAATTGGCCAACTGCCGCAGTTTACGCCTGATGTCGTGGAAGAACCTCTGAGGTTTTATGGGGCGCCGGGTGCTGACTGCGCTGCCGACGCGTTGGGGCAACTCTTTAGTCAGGCCAAGCCCGGTGACTATGTGGCAATTATGGCCTACCTGCCACACAGTGCCCATACAGAGCAGGTTCTGGGGGAAGTTCGGAGGCAGATCCGTGATGTGCTGAAGGTCCCAGCGACATTGGGCTACGGTCCCGGTTTTTTGCATTCTACTGGCCAGCTTCACAAGGGGGGCCCGAATATTGGGCTGCTCATTCAGCTCGTGGCAGAGGACGGCCTGGCTGTGCCAATTCCTGGAAAGGAATATGACTTCGCCACCCTTAAAGACGCACAGGCCTTAGGGGATTTCGCGGTCTTGCAGCAGCGGGGCAGACGAGTGCTACGCATTGAGCTGGGCTGTGAGGTTGATCAAGGCTTGGCGGCACTGGCGAAAGTTACCAGTGAGGCGCTGGGCAATGCACCAGGGGTAGCTGACTGACAGCAGTAGCAGCCTACTATCCTGATGGCGTGACGCCTCCGCTGGATATCGCGTTGGCAGCCTCGGTGACAGCATGCGCTACGGCGGTTTTGAGCATCTGCCAGACGCTGGCCATACCTACTACAAGGACGCTGAGTAACAGAGCATACTCAACAGTAACGACAGCTTCTTCGTCATACCAGAGTTCGCGAAACCGTTTGTGCACTATGAATTCACCTTTGCAGTGCGGGCTTATGGATCTGTCAAGTCTCTGTTCTTATACCACAAAGCGAGGAAATTGTCAAGGGTTTTACGGTTTTGTGGAGGTTTCCTTGCGGATATGTCCCATTAGCAGATTCGCGGCAATATCTCGTCGGAGGCATCTCTGCAATGTGGGTGGTGCCCAAGGAGGGTATGCAGACGCACCTGCAGGTGGTCGGCGCTGAGTACTTAGCTGATGATAGCTGCTTGCTGACCGCCGCACGATTTCACAATGGTCGGGGCCGCGCCGGTGACCGTGTCGTTCGCAATAGTCTTGTCCTCGGGGGCTATCCGCAGCGGGCGAGGTGCCTGGCGATAAGCTGGTGGGAGGTCAGCTCCCCGCGTCATGGCTGAGGGTAATAAGTTCGGGCTTCTTCATAGGCTAATGGAAATCTCTACTGGCTGAGATTGAGCAGAACCAAGGGAACTTTTCATTACTGCGGCTCCGGCGCTTGGCCCAGCGGCGGCTCACAGGCAGCAGATATCTGAAGCCAGTCCAGCCGGGCCGCTATGTTCGATCTAACGCCAGCGCGGCCAATAAGCTCCACGCGTACCCAAATTGGTTCTGTGCTGAAGGACTGACGGGGGATGCGTGCCACCAGTTCCTGACTGGTCTCTTTCAGATCATGCGCCACGGGTTCCGACCAGTTTTCGCCATCTTCCGACCACGAGATCCGGAACACGATCGGTACTGTGACTACGCGCCCCTTCGTGCTGGTGACGGCGAACCCGTCGGTGAGGTCTGCTGCGGAGCTATCCAGGCTGTACTTGACTCTTAGGTACGGGTTATTGTATGGAGTGCGTAAGACGTGCTCCCCTGGGCCTTGCAGGACGCCTTGCAGGTGCGAACGCCAGTTGACGCATTTGCGGCCCTGCTCATCCAGATGGAAGCTAATCTCCACAGGCCCGCTTCCGGCATGGGCCCAGGCGAATTTGCGGGCATCCAGACAGCGATAGCCGATGGTATCGGCTGGCAGGTACTTGAAGCCGGAGACCAGAGCTTCCAGTTCGCGATACCATTGCCGCGTGGCTGGGTCCACGGCTCTCCACCCCCAACGGATTGGTGCAATCCGTTTGCCTGCTTCATCGTACTCTGCTTGTTGGGTGCAGAAGTATGCTACTGGCACGTTGTAGGCACGGCATATCTCGAGCTGGTCATCAAAGACCCGCCGGCCTCTCTTCTCCCACCAATTCTCCTTGGTGCAATCGCCCTTATCATACAAGATCCAGGTAGGGGACGCCCAGGCAATGTGGATCAGCGGCTTTCCGGTTTCCCGAAACTTCACCAGTTTCTTTTCGAACCTCTCGCGCGGCTCGCCGTACAGGTCCATAATCCATCCGTCCGCCGGCAGCGCCACCCAGCCGCTCTTGGCATTGACGTCATTCCAGAAGACTTGCTCCTCGTCGAGCGTGATGGCATAGAGCCAGTCCGGATCTACTGCTTTGAGGATGTTGACCAGCCGCTGTTCTGCCTCGTCCACGTCCGTCAGATCGCCCATGCGTCCAATCCCGGCGCGCAGGATGACTTTCTTGCCGTTGCGCGCCATCTGCTCCACGAGTGCTGCTTTCTGAGGTCTGGGGACTGGCCGCCCGTTCCGGCGGCAGCATATTCGCAGGAGGAGCCGGCAGGGGCTCTTTACCACAGCCGGCAATGAAGCCAGGGGCGAAGCTGAAGTTGCAGTACAGACCGCAGTCGCGAAATGTCAGCGGCGTACGATCGGCTGTCACCTTTTGGGCCGCCCCGCTAGAAGCTATGGTCGCATACAGACTGATAACGATTGCGACGAATAATGACGCTATGTTCTTCACATTACGACGCTCCTTTACAGTTCGGGCTGGTGCAATATCGGCGCGTAACTATACATTATAGACACTATAGCATAGCAGAGCGCTTCCTGCCAAGATGGGGAAATGGTCAGCTTGTTAAGAAATCGCTATGTGGCGGTGTGTAGCAGTACAGCGTCGGAATTGCTTGGTGTTCCCTGGAGGCATATGGTCGGGGATATAGAGGTGGCCGTGGCTACGCTCAAGCGCTCCTGCCGTCTTCTCGTGCAGTGTCCAGCGCAGTGACGATACCCACAGGCGTGGCTCGGCTGGCTATGCCTTGCTGGGAGCAGGATATGTACGGTTCTGGCGAAAGTATTTGGTTGAGACAAGGGCGAGATAGACTATCGGCGGTCGGGCAAATTGGCGGCGAAGCGATCAATGGCCTCCCTGACCTGGGGGCTTAGAGGTTGGCCCCAGTCCAAATTCTACGGCTGGATGCCCAGTACCAGCATCTGCTTGCCCTTGATTTCCGCCAGCACTTTGGCCAGCAGTCTGACCGAACAGTTGTGCGTGGAGATACCGCTATCAGCCAGCTCATCGGGTCTAAACAGGCCTATTTCCCCGGCCGGTTGTTTCATATCTACCGCATCAACCAGTAGGGTCGTAGCAGCGGGTTATCAGGCATCTTGCCGACGTAGCTCTCTGTGTTATCAGGCATCTTGCCGACGTAGCTCTCTGTCACCTCTTCACAGCACAGATAATCCAGATGGGTGCGGCAGGGAGACCGAACCTTGGCCTGCCCACCTCTATACAAACGTTGTACAAAGCTAAGCGTCAGTCCAGGCCTAAAGCTGGAGCACGGATGACCAGAGTCTGCCTGCCTGCAGCGCAAGACATGCCCTCAAGCAATACTTGCAGTTTAGATGCATCTGAGGGGCGGCAAATGGGGTGGTAGGTGCTACAAGTAGCCTTGAAAGACCGCTTAGTAAGCATTGTGGCCGCGACGGTCAGGCAACGGCCCCGTATACTTGACTCCACATCAGCCATGTGGTAGAATATCGATGACTTTTAGCTCTATCGCAGTGTTTAAGTGATTGATGCCGTGGATAGTCTCTATAAGGATGCACATAGGCAGTCGGCTATTTGTGTCAACTGTTGAAGCAGACGCACCTGGTGCCTAATCGCAGTATGCGTCGCAGCTAGCATGAGGGAGGGAGTTGCAATGGCTAAGCTACGCTCCTTGTCCTGGTCGCTACTGGCTCAGCTCGGCCTGGTTAGTTTTGTGCTGCTGTCGGTGTCGCCGCCGAGTATGGCTGTGCCGGTGGTACGCATCAACAAACCGCAAAGTGGGCAGCTCGTTGTCGGTCAGACGTGGATTGAAGTTGCCTATCGCGCCGAGGGTAACAGTCCCATTCAGGCGGTTCAACTGTACGTAGACCATCAACTGGCTCGCCACTGGCGTCTTCCTGTGCCCAAGTTGGAGGGCACCCAGTCATTCTCCTGGGATTTCTCCTTTGCCAGTGGTACGACTCACACCGTTACCGCCAAGGCCATTGATACAGAGGGAGCCGAGGGAACGGCTGAGATCATCGTCCAGGTGCGCAGCATCAAGAGTGAGCAGCCTGACCAGATCCCACCAGTGGTCAGTATCTACTACCCGGCGCAGGGCGCGGAGGTAGAGGGCCAGATTGAGCTGAAGGCCAATGCCACTGACAATGTGGGCGTGAAGGCTGTTTTTTTCTACGTTGATGGTAAGCTGCACACCATGATTATGAATGCGCCGCCCTACGTGGCGCAGTGGGATACTACGAGGACCGCCGATGGCCCCCATGTACTCAAGGCCAGTGCCTGGGACGAGCAGGAGAATCGGGGCGATTCTGCGGAGGTTACTGTGCTTGTCAAGAATCGCTCGCAGACCACGGCTGAGGTGACGACAGCGACGGCGGCCCCAACCGCAGGGACTGAGCAGGTTCCCGTGGTCGCGACGGGGCCGATAGCCGATGCAGGGGCCCAGCCACAGCCGGCAGTGAATACCGGTGTTGTAGCGCAGACCTTTGGGGGCACGCCGACTGTGAGCCGACCGGCCGCGGCTGAGCCGTCTGAGAGTGAACAGATGCATGCGGCGGCTATTCCGGAGACTCTCCAGGAACCAGTCAACCGGCCTCGGCTCGCCGAGCCGGGCAAAGCAGTAACAGTGACGGCACCCGCTGGCCAGCTCCGCACAGCTACGGCTACAGCGGCTCCCGCAGCGGGTCCGGTGAGCCGAGCAACGCTGGTCCGCCTATCTTCAGCTACCACTGCCCGGGCCCCAGGGGAAGCAGAGCAGCCCGCCAGGGTCGCTGAGTTGGTTCCCCAGAAGTATGCCATGGTACCGGGAGCTCGCAGTGCAGCGCCAGCGACGTCGCTTGCCCCCTTGCCAGCAGCGACGGTTACGGTCGCTCAGTCGAGTAAGCCAGCTATGGTACTGGCGGCAGCTCCTAACAGTTCGCCACTACTTCCGGGTGCTGAATATAGTCCGGCGATGAGCAATCGAGTGGCACGGCCGACGCTGTCGGGTGCGCAACCAGTTCAGCCCAGTGTGGTAACCTCAGTAACGCCGCCTCAGCCCCAGGGGACCGTTGAATACCAGGTGGCTATGTTACCCAGGCCGAAGGCAAGCAGGTTGTCCGATACTGGACGGGTTAGCAAGCCGGATACCGCCGTCTCGTTACCCAAGGAGATTGGCGAGCTGCGCGATATTAAAGTGGTCTTTGATGGCCAGGTGCTTGACCTGCGCGCGGCTCCGGAAGTGAAGGCGGGTATTTCGGTGGGGCCACTTCGCGAGGTCTTTGAGCAGACCGATGGGATTCTGTACTGGTTTGCTCAGGAAAAGAAGGTCCGTGCGGTTAACCAAAAAATCGATATTAACCTGCAGATCGGCAACCCCACTGTGAGGGTTAACGATCAGGAGCGGCAACTGATTCTGGCCCCGTATATCAAGTGCGGCCGCACTATGGTTCCGCTCCAGTTTTTGGCTGATACGCTGGACGTAGCCATTCGCTACAATCCTGCCACCGGCCAACTTGTGATCAGCAGCACTGACTTCTGAGTGTCTTTTGGGCGTGACCATCTCAACGCGCACTAAAGGCAGCCCTGGTATGGTTCTAGGGCTGCCTTCAGTTATGCAGCCATAGGTCGTCCGACGAAAGGACGGGTCGGTAGATGCCCGGTAGGGAATTGATGTTATTTGGCACGCAACAGATTGGTGACGATGGACACCTCAAGGTGGGGGGATGTGATGTGGTGGAACTGGCCAGAGAGTTTGGTACTCCACTGTATGTTATGGACGAGGTGCATCTGCGCGAGCAGTGCCGAGAATATCGCGCAAGCTTCGCTGAACGGTTACCGGTAGTGACCATATGTTTTGCGAGTAAAGCCCTGATAACCACTGCTATCTGCCGAATCATGGACCAAGAGGGGCTTTCGCTGGAGGTTTCCAGCGCGGGGGAATTGTACACAGCTATGCTGGCTGGCTTCCCTCCTGAGCGCATACTTCTGCACGGCAATTTTAAGCTGGACGAGGAGCTACAGATGGCTCTGGACACGGGCGTGGCGCGGGTGGTTGTTGATAGTCTGTCGGAGTTGCACCGGCTTGCTGAAATGGCGCACAGCGCCGGAACACAGGCCGATGTCTGGCTGCGGGTGGTCCCCGGTATCAAACCACAGACGCATCGCTACATTCAAACTGGGCAGATTGACACCAAATTCGGCTTGCACATAAGCACAGGGGCGGCCGCTGAAGGGATACGGGCAGCCATGGAAGTGGAGGAAGTCTCTCTGCGGGGCTTGCACTGCCACATCGGCTCGCAGATGTTCGAGCTGGATAGCTTCGCGCGCGCTGCTGAGGTTATGATAGAGTTTATGGCGCAGATACGTGATGAGTTTGCGGTAACGCTGGAAGAGTTAAATCTGGGAGGAGGCCTGGGCATAGCCTATACGCTGGAGGATGCTCCACCCAGCATCTCTGAGCTGGCTGATGTCATTGCTGGGGCTGTCCATCAAGCAGCAAACAGGTATAACTATCCGGTTCCAGAGATTGTCGTCGAACCGGGCCGCTCGCTGGTTGGCACCGCCGGCCTTACTCTCTATACGGTTGGGCCTATCAAGGAGATTCCCGGTGTGCGTACTTATGTGGCGGTGGACGGCGGCTTGTCGGATAACCCTCGGCCGGCACTGTACGGCGCTGAATATACTGCTGTGGTGGCCAACCGAGCTAACCAGCCGCAGACTATGTCGGTACGCCTGGTCGGCCGCCACTGCGAGGGCGATACGCTTATTGAAGAAGTAGCCCTATCACCGGTGGAAGAAGGGGACATCATTGCGGTATTTTCGACCGGCGCATATCACTACTCAATGGCCTCAAACTATAATCGTTTTCCGCGACCGGCGATGGTTTTGGTGCGGGATGGTCAGGCAGATCTGATTGTGCGTCGGGAGAGCCTGGATGATCTGGTGCGTCAGGATGTCATGCCCGAACGGTTGCGGTGAGCCGGCTGCTGTGGCAGCACTGGTACGCGCACATGAATCAGGTGGTAAACAATCTGGCGGAGCAAATGGCATGTGGGCTGGATGCTGAGAGCCTCGCCCGGTTGCGTGGAGCCGGGCAGCTTGCCCAGGATATGGGCGTAGAACTGTATCTGGTGGGCGGGCCGGTGCGAGATCTGTTGCTGCAGCGATCCCAGCTTGACCTGGACCTGGTCGTAGTTGGTGACGGATTGGGCTTCGCGCGAGCCTGGGCTGAGATGCTGGGTACCGACATTACTGTTCACGAACCTTTCTTAACGGCAACTGTAATGCTACCTGCAGGCCGGCATGTTGATGTTGCGACGGCGCGGCGCGAGACCTATCAACATCCTGGAGCCTTGCCCGCCGTTGAGCCAGCACCTATTGAGGAAGACCTGGCCCGGCGCGATTTTACTATTAACGCACTGGCTGTAGCGCTGAATCCAAACAGGTGGGGAGACCTATATGACCCCCAGGGGGGCCAACGTGACCTTCAGGCCGGTCTGGTCCGGGTGCTGCACGACAACAGCTTCTGATCAGTCCCCAACGGCGCACTGAGGTCCTACTACCGCTGGTTGGAGGAGAACTGGGCGTAGACGTGCTGGTGAGGATGGGTGAATTAGGACTGCTTGGCACTATGCACTTAGGCGGGCCGATTAGCCATGAGTTACAGACAAGTCTGGAGCAGGTGCGGGCGGCACTGGAGGCTCTGGATGCGCCCGGGACGGGAAGAGCTGCTGCTTTGTGCCACCTGGCCCTGGTGGCACATAATGCTGGCACTGCCGCAGCTACACTGATTGATTACTTGCAGTTGCCGGGGGAGGACGGAGCCAGCCTTACCCAGGCACTGATAGCCCTATCCAGCCCCCCACCGGAGCTAGAAGCTGCTTCAGTCAGCCCGGCGGATATCTATTTTGCATTGCAACACTATAGCCTCGTGGCGATTGCAGCGTTGTGGGTTAATGGGCCAGCAGCGAGGCGGCGACATATCCAGCAATATTGGCGAGAGCTGCGTCATATTGAGTCAGATATTACTGGCGAAGATCTGCTGGCGGCGGGAGCCCCACCCGGAGCGGCTTTTTCGCAAGCCTTGCGGGAGGCGTTGCGGGTGAAACTGAACGTCCCGGGTGCCTCGCCAGAAGAGCAATTGCAGGCAGCGCTGGAGTACCTGGAGTCGGTGCAGCAGTAGGAACCGAGGGTAACGATGCTAATTCAGCAGTTGCTGAGCGGACATTTCAACCCGGCCTTTATTCTGGCCTGGCTGGTGGCAGTGACGATTGCTCTGACGGTGCATGAGTTTGCCCATGCCAAGGTAGCGGATATGGCTGGGGACGGCACGCCCCGGGCGATGGGGCGGGTCTCACTCAATCCGCTGGACCATTACGATCCCATTGGTACGACTATGATTGTTCTGTTCGGTTTTGGCTGGGGCAAGCCGGTGCCGATAAACCCCACCAACTTCGGCCATCCCCGGCGTGATGACGCCCTGGTGGCGTTAGCCGGTCCTGGCTCGAATATCGTTGTTGCTGTTCTCTTCGCTATGCCCTTGCGCTTCGGGTTTGCTGGGGAATATGCACAGGTATTGCAATTGATAGTGCTGCTTAATTTGTTCTTGGCCTTTTTTAACATTATCCCTGTCTTCCCGTTGGATGGTTCGCATATTCTCCAGGCTGTCCTGCCCTATGAGAAGGCTCGGATTTATAGCGATTTTATGCAGCGCTATGGCATTCTCCTTCTGATACTGATCATCGTAACGCCAGTCGTTGACCTATTGGTTGTCATTCCGTCACAATTGCTATATCATCTATTCACTGGAGTCTTACTGTTATTTTGAGAGATTCTTTGAGTGGAATACGGAGGTCGAGTTGTGACTAAGAAAGGACGTATTCTCAGTGGGCATCGCCCCACCGGACAGTTGCATCTGGGGCATTTAGAGGGCACTCTACGCACCTGGGCCAGTCTGCAAGATGATTATGAGTGTTTCTTTGAGATTGCCGACTGGCATGCGCTGACCACTGGGTTTGAAGACACCAGTATGTTGCGCGAGAATATCGAGCAGGTGGCCATTGATTGGCTAGCCGCAGGCCTGGATCCAGAGCGCAGCGTGCTGTTTGTTCAGTCGGATGTCAAAGAGCACGCCGAGTTACACCTGCTGCTGTCAATGGTCACGCCGGTCTCCTGGTTGGAGCGCTGCCCGACCTATAAAGAGCAACGGGACCAAATCGGCGAAGAAAAAACCGCGGGCTACGGCTTTTTGGGCTATCCGGTGCTGCAGGCAGCCGATATCATAATCTACAAGGCTGATACTGTCCCCATCGGCAAGGATCAACTACCTCACCTGGAGCTTACCCGTGAGATCGTGCGCCGCTTCAATAACTTTTACGGTAACGTTTTCCCTGAGCCACAGGCGATGTTCAGCGAGTTTGGTCTGGTGCCTGGTACTGATGGGCGCAAGATGAGCAAGTCGTATGGGAACACCATAAATCTGGCTGATGAGCCTGCAGAGATTGAGCAAAAGATCCGCAAGATGTTCACTGATCCTACCAAGATCTACCGGGGTGATGCCGGCCATCCCGACGAATGTCCCGTGTTCGTCTTTCATGGCATGTATAACAAGAAACGCACAGCGTTGATAAAGGAAGCCTGCGCGGCTGGTGAGCTAGGTTGTGTGGATTGCAAGGCGGAGGTTACTGAAAAGTTGCTGGGGGCGCTGGCTCCGGTGATGGAGCGGCGTCGCGAATTAGAAGCTGACCGGGATTTGGTACGGGATGTGCTGGATAGTGGGGCGCAGCAGGCTCGGCAGGTAGCTGCGGCGACGATGGAGGAAGTTCGCACGGCGATGAAGTTATGACCGAGCCGAGATGCCGAATCGGTGAGGTGATACGCAATGGCAGTCCGCAAAGCCATTATCCTATGTGCTGGTGAGGGTACGCGCCTGCGTCCCTTGAGCTTCTCGGTACCCAAGCACCTGATGAGTGTGGCTGGCCAGCCACTCTTGGGCTGGATACTGGAGGCACTCAGTGAAGCTGGCATCGAGCAGGTCGGGCTGATAACGCCGCCTCAGGAAGAGGCTATCCGTGAGTTTGTGAGCGACGGCTCTGCCTGGGGGCTGAGCGCTACCTATCTGGTACAGCCCAAACCGCTTGGCTTGGCTCATGCGGTCAAGTGTGCGCGTGACTTCCTGGGCGACGATCCCTTCTTGATGTACCTGGGCGATAACGCTCTGGAGCAGTCACTGGGTGAGTTTATTAGCGAGTTTGAGCGAAGCGAAGCCGATGCTATGGTACTGGTCAAGCAGGTGGACGACCCCCGCGAGTACGGTGTGGTGGAGATGCGCGACGGCCAGGTGGCCGGACTGGTGGAGAAGCCGGCGGATCCTCCCAGCAACCTAGCCATTGTTGGAGTTTACGTTTTTCAGCCGTCGATCCTGGAGGCGATTGATCGTATCGCCCCTTCTGCTCGTGGTGAGTATGAGATCACCGACGCTATCCAGCAATTGCTGGACAACGGCGGCAAGGTGATGGCCCATGAATTGACCGGGTTCTGGGAAGATGCCGCCGCACCTCCGGATCTGCTGCGTATCAACCGTTTCTACCTGGATAGGCTTGACCTGGCCGTCCACGGTGTAATAAATGAGGCCAGCAGTATTGATGGCGCGATAGGCATGGGCGTGGGTAGCCAGGTGACTAGCTGTGTGTTGTCGGGGCCCTGCCTGGTGGGGAAGGATTCAATCCTGGCTAACAGTGAGATCGGGCCCAGCGTCTCAATTGGTAATAATTGCCAAATTATCAGTGCAAAGCTGCGGAATTGCATCATAGAAGACGGCACTCATATTGAGAACTTTCCGGGTGGGTTGGTGGATTCGGTGATCGGCCGACGGGTGTTCTTGCGGGGCGATGGCTGTTGCTCACAGCCAACGCGAGTAATCGTCGGCGATATGTGCCGTGTAGAGACTACTCATACATAGCGATTTTGCCTGACCCAATCATGGATGGAACGCTGACTGAAGAATTGGATCGGGACCTTTTCACCGGTTATCCGGTGAGGATCGAGATTTTTGAGGGCCCGATAGATCTGCTCGTGTATCTGGTCAGGCGTGAGCAGTTGGACATATCCGAGGTCTGCCTGGCAGAGATCACGGGTCAGTATCTGGATTACCTGGAGGCTATGCAGGCGATAAATATTGCGGTGGCCGGGGAGTTTATCGTGACGGCCGCAACGCTGCTGCATATGAAGTCGCGGCATCTGCTGCCGGTAACAGTGGAGGAAGCGGAACCAGATGAAGACGAGGAATTGGAGCTACTGGGGCGGATACGACAGCGGGTCGCTCAGTATCGGGTCTTCAAGGAAGCTGCCCAGATATTGGAGAAATCGCGGCAACAGCGTCAGTATCTGTACGTGCGATCGCTCAGTGAGGCCGATGGTTTGACCAGTGGTTTTGTGCGCCTGGAAGATGTCTCAATATTTGACCTGGTTGGCGCGGTGCAGGAACTGCTTGAAAAAGCGCGCACTGAGCAACCTGTGCATAGCGTGCAACGGGCGCCAGTTACCCTTCCCGAGCGTATCGCAGAGGTATTGTTTCAATTGCGGGCGGCTGAAGCAAGATCTGTGCCTTTTGCGCAATTGGTGGGCACTCCGGTCACCCGCCAGAACATTGTTATCACCTTCCTGGCCATCCTGGAGCTGATCCGCCGCCGGCGGATTCTGGTTCACCAGAAGAGAGCAGGGGCGGAGATTCTCATTCGTCTAATTTCGGATGCCCACCCGGTGAGTGAGTCGTCCGCTGACGCAGATTAGCTTGATTGTATCAAATTAGCTACTATCCCCGGGAGAGATACGCAGATTGACCTCAGCGGATTTGTGCTGTGCAATTGAATGTTTGCTGTTTGCCAGTAACAAGCCGGTCAGTGAAGCGAAGCTGGCGGAGGTGTTAGGCGTGGCTGAGGGGCAGATCAGCGTGCTAATTGATCAGTTGCGGCAAAGATTGGTAGACCGGGGACTATGCATCGTTGAGCTGGCTGGCGGCTACAATCTTGCCACACGCCCCGAGTATGCTGACTTTGTCGAGCGGCTGCTGGAGCCTGAGCCGGAACGGTTGTCAGTGGCCGCGCTGGAAACGCTGGCCATTATCGCCTACCGGCAGCCGATGACACGGCCGGAGATTGATGAGCTCCGCGGCGTGAACTCATCAGGAGTGGTCAACACCTTGCTGGAAAAGGGCTTGGTGGAAGTGGCTGGCCGCAAGCAGGCACCGGGGCGCCCGTTTCTGCTGAGGACCACGCCACACTTCCTAAACAGCTTCGGGCTGCGCGACCTTGATGAACTGCCTCGGTTAGGCCCGCTTGAGGCCGGGGAGCTTGCGGAGGGGCTGGCCGAGTCGGTGCGACAACAATCATGGGATAAGCAGGAGGAAGACGAGTCATCGCCCCCCGAGGAAGCCGAGCCAGTCAGGTAAGTGCAACAGCGGTTGGCGCTTGCCTTACGGCGGCAGTCGCAATGCTATTGTGGCAGGACTGTTTGCCCCTGGGTATACCCGGCCAGTGGGTGTGGCTACGGCGACCGGTGGCGGCATATCCGGGCTTGGCAGCGGCAGTAGCCATAGTGGCAGCGCTGGGAGCAGCAGTACTGGTCTTGGCGGTCTTGCGATCACACCGCCAACCCACTCGAAGCGTTGCGGCAATACTGCTTGCGGTGATCTTCATAGCCAGCTTGCTTGGTATGGTCGGCTTGACAGCCAGCGAGCCGGACTTCTGGGCTGGTGCTGCTTTGGGCATCATCAGCGATACCTCAATGGGCTATTACGGTCAGGCGCTGTCGCTAAGTGGCGTCAGTGATGCCTTTTTTTATCACTCCGCGCGAGTTGCCAGCAGTCGGCTTCCCGATCGTGTCCGGACTCATCCGCCGGGTCCTATCATCTTCTTCTATCTGCTGCGCCAGTGGCTTGAGTGCGTTCCCGGGGTGATTAACTGGAGCGAGACTGCGCTTGCCCAACGAGATATCAGCCCGCCCCAGTTCTATGAGATAGCTCGTGGTCTCACTGAGGCGCCTATAACCCGCCGAGACGCCGCCCTCGCGCTGCCCATTGCTTTCATCCTGACGATACTTGGCGCTCTGGTGGTATTGCCGACCTACGGGATAGCGACTATCGCCTTTGATCGGCGCACGGGCCTGACAGCCGCTTTGCTGGCAGGCACGGTGCCCTCTTTGCTGCACTTTGTGCCCAGCATTGACGGTGTAGGAGCGGCGTTGGCTCTTACATATCTGTGGCTGTGGATGCTGGCTGTCCGGCGAGCGGAGGTGTGGCTGTATATCCTGGCAGCGCTCGGCGCGACAGTAATGCTGCTGTGGAGCTTTGGGTATGTGATGCTGCTATTGTTAGCAGTGATTGTGGCAATACCCGTGTGGGGTCAGGTATACCCTGATAAGCTGAGCCGACATCTGCGGGGGGTAGCATGGGGGATTTTGGTCTTCGCTGCCGTCCACCAGTTACTCTCCTCGGGTCTGGAATATAATATACTGACCGCATTTCCGGCCTCCGTGGCGGTACATCGGCAGATCCTGATCGCTACTGGGCGCAGCTACTGGTTATGGCTGCCGATGAATCTGTACGATTTTCTGTTGTTTATGGGGCCGGCTCTGGCCGTGATGTCAGTAGCTGCCATATACAATGGCCTGAAACAGCAACGCTGGCCGGCCCTGCCCCAGGGGCTGGTAATTGGCCTGCTCGTCACTGTAGCGATATTGCTGCTTTCTGGCTCCACACGCGGAGAGGTGGGGCGGATTTGGGTATTTCTTATGCCGCTGGCGGCGCTGCCCGTTGCTTACTATGTTGCCAGGCTGTCCGACTCCAGATTCGTGGGGGTGGCAGCGGCGCTCATTGGGCTGCAAGTCTGCTTTGCCATCGTTCTTCATGCCACGCTGGTGCCGGTATACCCGTTCTGAGTAGCGGGCAGCGCTCTGGCGCATAAAGAACTGTCGCTACGAACGGCCCGTGTGGGTGAGAATCCGGTCTCCGTAGCCGAGATAGAGCACCAATGCGGCGAAGACCAATGCGCCAAGCAGGAAGCGAGCTTCGTTGGCAGCCAGGGGGCCGGCCCGCTGAGGGCTGAGCAGGCCCTCAATCAGCGCAGCCATGATGAATATCGGCACCGTCCCTAAAGCCAGTTTCACTGCGCCGGCGGCGATAAAGATGGCGGGTATCTCGATGGCCCCATGAGGGATCACGACGGCCAGCACGTCTGTCAGGCGGCCACAGTGGGCGCCAATGCCCAAAAAGGCCCCCAGCATCAGGCCGTTTACAACCAGTACGTACAGAGTTCCTAAGCCCACAGTAACGCCTAGCGCAAAGGCCTTGAGCGCCACCTGGATATTGTTGCTCATTAGCATGGCTGAGAAATTGGCCCCCCCAAGTATTTCGGCGGCATCGGCGAAGTACTCACCGGCGGGCTTGTCGGAGGTAGCGAAGTCTTCGATGGCCTCAGGGAATCCCGGTCCCAGCAGCCGGGCTGACCAGCGGTAATCAATATTGACCAGCAGATAGGCCAGCGCAGCGAAGAGAATGGTCACGCCGGCGGCTACCGCAACATAGCGCCAGTTCTCGCGGAAGGTCCGGGGAATCTCGGCGCCGAATAGATGACCCAGGCGCACGGGAGGCCGACTGGACCGCCCGTAGACCAAGCCGTGGGCGCGCCCGACCAGTTGATTGAGGTACTCAATCATTTCGGCATCACGACCCTGGCTGTTGGCGCGGGCCAGGGCGGCGGTGGCTTGGCGGTACAGCATACCAAGCTCGTCAAGCTCTTCAGCCCGGAGCTTGTTCAGGCCGTAGTGCTGGGCGTGGTTGACCAGCTCGGTTAGTCGTTCCCACTGGTGGGACTGGTTGGAAATAGAAATCACTCGCTTTCAGTAGTCAATTATGACTATTATATCACTTTTCGGTAGTGAAAGGTAAGTCAGATGCAGCGGGACCGGGTTATCATCGAGACGCCGGAGCATGTCCAGTTCAGCTATGAGCTGGCCGGGCTGGGTTCGCGCTTCTTGGCGCTGCTGCTGGACACTCTGTTCCAGGGCGCAGGACTGCTGGGGGTGTTGCTTCTGCTATCA
>JALGTJ010000048.1 GCA_029821415.1 Candidatus Zipacnadia bacterium | reverse complement strand
GATCTCGCTCTCGCGACGGCGCAGGGCATCGGTCAGCGCCAGATTGCCATGACCGGGAATGCCAATGATATATTGACAGCCTTGGGCGATGAGGTGCTCAACAACGATCTCAGCACCGGTTAATTTCATGTTTGTACCTCCTTGAACACCACGGAGTGGACCGGACAGGCACACTCTGTAGCCTCGCACACAACTCTGATGCAACTCGGCCCGCTTATGAGGTGGTACAATATTCGCGCTCAGACCTCGGAATCCTTTCACATGGTGCAGGTATTGGCAGAGCAATGGCGAAACCGCATAAGACATGACAGTACCTGGGGAGCACGTGAGCCCAGATGAACTACTTCGCACAATTCCTTTTCGACAGTCTCCCAGGGCGACCCAGCTCGCACTGTGCTGCCCTGACAGCGCTCCCAGATGCCCTGTTCTGTATCTGGTATGCCGGCAGCAGGGAAGGAGCTGATGACGTTGCACTTATGAGCGCCCGCTATGATATCGGCTCCACAACCTGGGCGCAGCCGACCGTGCTGCTTGACACGCCGGGCAAAGGCGATGGAAATGCGATCGCGCACTTTGATGACAAATCAGGGCGGCTGTGGCTTTTTCACACAGTGCTACAGGGCGGTGGCTGGAGCAGTGTGTTCCTATATTCACGATACTCGGATGACCTCGGGCAAACATGGTCCCGTTCGGAGCTATTCGACGAGGAGCAGGGCATGATGGTACGCACCGGCATAGTCGAATTAGCTTCCGGTCGATGGGTTCTGCCCGCATATGACGAGAAGTCGTGGGACAGTTTCTGTTACCTTTCCGACGACCGGGGTAAAACCTGGGTGAAAGGCACACAAATGCCGGCGGCTGCGCCCCTCATACAGCCAGCTATCGTGCAGCTTGAAGATGGTAAGCTGTTGGCATATATGCGCTCCGGTGGACAGGAGCACTGTGTGTGGCGATCTACGTCCGGAGACGACGGGGAAACCTGGGAGCTATGCACCCCAACTGAACTGAGAAACCCAAATAGCGGTCTGGATATGGTGCGAACGCAGGACGGAACGATTGTACTCATCTTCAATAATACGGCTGAGGGCCGTACACCGCTGCATGTAGGGCTTTCTGATGACGACGGTACGACCTGGCCCGTTATCAAACCACTGGAAACCGATCCCGGTGAATATTCGTATCCGAGCGTGCTACAGTCGCAGGACGGTCTCATTCACGTTGTGTACACCTACCGACGCTTCGCCACGTGCGCATAGTGCTCTAACAGTGCACTCCGTGCAGTGGAGCGCTGGCCGCCGTACCCAAGTAGCTCGTTGTCCCATTACCTTGAGGAGACAATACGATGACAGACCTGCCCGAGTCGGACAGCAGCGTTGTTGACGAGGCCACTCCCGTCCGCCGCAACCTGGCCCTGGCTACACTGGGGCTGTCCACATTTATGTCGTACACCGCCGTGTTACCGGTATTTGGCAGCCGGTTGCTGGAATTCTTCTCTATCACCAACGAACAATTCGGCAATCTCATGGGCCTGCAGCTTCTGGGCCGCCTCCCCACGTTGATGGCCGTAGGCCCACTGATTGGGCGCCTGGGTGTGCGCCGGGTGATAGAAACGGGCCTGGCCGGTATGGGGGTGAGTTTCCTCATAATGGGATTAGCGCACCGATTGCTGGGACTGCAAGCCGGTCTTCTAATACGGGGATTATCCGTGGGGCTGGTGACAGTGGCCCTGCCAGCCTTCTTAATTGCCCTGTATCCGGCGCTCAAGCGGCGTATGGTGGCAGTGCATTTAGTTGCCTTCGCCGCTCCGGCTATCCTCTATCCCCTAGTCGCCGGTCGCTTGCTGCGATGGTCCAGCACCGGCGGCGACAGAGCCTTCGCTGTTGTCCTCTACGCACCATTCCTAATCATTGGTGTCATTATGATATTCGGAGCAGTGGCGCTGGGACTGTTCAAACAGGAACAGGTGCGCGCCCAGGTTGAGGCGCCCAGTACAATTAATCCACGAGCCCTGCTATCGGTGTTTCCGCTCGTGATCATGTTGCTGATTGTGCTGCATGGCGCGGCTGATACTGCAGTTTACAACTTTATGGCCATGTTTATGGCAGATCACTTCCAACATCTCCCCATAGCACCAGAGTGGGCACTCGCCGGCCATGGCATCGCCTACGTCATCACCCGCACCACTCTCGCTGTGCTACCCGAACGCCTCGGGCAACGGGCTATCCTGACTCTGGCCGGCCCTATCGGCGGACTGATCATAATTGCCGGATTCTGGTGGGGAGGCCCCATCGGAGTTCCTATCGCTTACACCATAGGCTGCCTCTTTATCGCGGCAGAATACCCCGTTTTGGTCAGCGAGATCAGCTCCCGCTCCCTGGGCCATTTCGGATCTGTCTTTGCCGCCGGTTCGCTACTCTTACAGGTCGCTAGCTGGGCGCTCCTGCGGGTGACAGGACGGATCGCAGACATCACCGGAGGCTATCGTTTGAGCCTGACGGTCGCCGCCCTGGGCTTCGTAGCCTTTGGGCTTATCGCCGCAGTCACCGGCCTGGGCAAACCCCGACCCGACTCGCTTGCTGACTCAGTGGATAGCTCCCAGCCGGTCAGTAACGAATCATAGCCGCGATGCCGATGGCTGACTGTTCATGGGTTCAGCACTGGGGCATGCTTTAGACTACTCGTGAGATGGGCTGCTCACCTTTGAAGAAGCGCACCAGATTCTCGCAGGTTGCCCGTCGTGCTTCCAAGAGGGACTCTTCCGAGTAAAAGGCCATATGGGGAGTGATTATCACGTTGTCCATCTCATGGAGGGGATGATCCGGCGGCAGCGGTTCTTCTTCATGCACATCCAGCCCGGCGCCTCCCAGCTTTCCACTGCGAAGTGCCTCCACCAGAGCCTCAGTATCCACCACAGCACCCCGGCACGTATTGACTATATAAGCGCCATCTTTCATTCGGCTTAGAGACTCAGTATTGATCAGGTGATGGGTGCTTTCGTTATGGGGCACGTGCAGGGTGACGATGTCAGCTTCTCGCCACAATTCCTCCTGGCCGACTGATTTCACACCTGCCTCCGCAAAGCGCTCGCGGTCAACGAACGGATCCCAGGCGACGATCTCCTTGAAAAAAGGCTTGGCCCGCGCCGCGACAGCACTGCCAATCCGTCCCAAGCCCACAATGCCCAGTGTCTGCGTATCAACCCGGCGAATAGGCATAAGCGAGTCAATATCCCACCCGCCGCGCTGCACCAGCTTTACTGTTGGTACAACCTTGCGGATCAACGCTAACACCAGTGCCATAGTGTGGTCCGCCACTTCTTGGACACAGTATGCCGGCACGTTGACGACTGCAATCCCCATGTCCTGGGCTGCTTTGAGGTCAATGTTGTCCAGGCCAATGCCATTACGAGAGATCACACGGCAGCGCTGCGCGCGCTCCATAGCCTTACGCCCCAACGGAGCCCATTGGGTGATAATGGCGTCGCATGGCACCATCTGCGCCAGGACCTCTTCCTCGCTTTGGCACTGGGCCCGTACTATCGCAGCGTCAATCTCCGCAAGTATCTCAGCCTCCAGGTCCATTTCCTTAGCCATAGTATAATCAGTCACGAATACCGTCCGCTTTGCCACAGGCACGACCTCCATCAATATAGTACTTCTGCCGGCCCGCCGCCAGTATAGAAATAGGCTATTGCCTATTGTCCAGAATCGGCGGCATTCTAACTACTTTTGCCTATGCAACTGCCACAGTAGCTCGACACAGGTTTCAATGACCTGCTGAGCAGAGCCAGGGCCAGGTGGCAGTCTGAAGCCATCAAAGGACAGTATTTCGAAATATGAATCAATTGCGTATCCACCGCGCCTGATGTCCTCATCGGTGAAGATATTCCCAAACAGTCCGTTGACATCTCCGCAAATCAAGGTATGAACGAACGGCGAGCGGCGCCGGATGGCGATTCCCGTTTCTGCGAAGTTCTCGCCGGGCGAGAGCACAGCAGCTACGTCTCCTATGCGAACTGCCCCCAGCGTTATGGGCAGCGTGGGGTTGGGGAGATTGCTTTCGGCAAGCAGCCGCAGGCCGGCTCGGCGATACTCCATCCTATATTCAGCGAATCGGATCTTCTCCTCCACGGAGAACTGCTGGGGTAGATTCGCCCCCAGGCACCAGATAAGCTTAGGGTCGTCTTTAACATCCTCTATGAACTTTTCCAGCTCAGCGAGTTCGGCCTCCAACTGCTCACGAGTGGGCATAGCGTGGCACCGCAAGTGGATGGTCTTATGCAAGAACGCCAGGGGCTGGCTACGCACGGGCACGAGGGCGGGAAGCGCCGCTACAGCAGCTTCACCCAGGCGAGCCCCGGTTTGGCGCGCCTGCTCCGGGGTACCGAACATATGATAACAGTTGATATCACTGCAAAAGCCCTGGCAATATAGAACCGGAGCACCATCCAGGGCGTCTTCCAGGCACTGGCGAGCTGTCCCAACCCAATCCGGTGATATCATCTTCTGGTTGATCATCGTAGCTGGGTGCATATTGAAATTAAAAAGGGCCCCGATCGGCTTGCCCTCAGCATCGTCAAAGCGTACCAGCCCAATAGTCGGATCAATGGGTCGGCCACCCAGGGCGGCCTCGTCGTGGTGGCGACAATACTTCAACTGGCCCGTCGGCAAGGGGAAACGCGTGTTGAAGCTAACCGAATCACAGTACCCCCGGCCAGCCCAGACTGACGCCGGTTGAAGTCGCTCGATTGCCTCCCGTGCCGCTTCAACATATATGCTCACTACCCGTTGGTGTTCGCGCTGGGCAAAGGCTTCATCCCGATTTGACAGGTCCGCGATAACCGCTCCCGTGAACTGTGACCATGGTGGTGCGCCGGAGCTGTGGTTCTGGGTTGTGCCCCACAGTATTTGGTCGCGGCTCATGCCCAAGGCCTCGGCCACCTCGTCGCGAAGCCGATCCGTGCAGCGAGGGGAATCACCTACCAGGTCCGCGCTGAACCAGATCAAGCGCTGCTGGTTCTGCTCAAGCACCAGACACCGCCCAAGTAAGGGCATATCCACCTCGGTCATTTCGGGCGTCGTTCCCCACGCCCCACAGGTAGGATGGAAGCGGGGCGTGATGTCAAAGCCTGTCATTCCAGCCCGCAACTCACTCATCAACTATTCTCACCCCTACTACTTTCGGGCCAATTGCACTGGTCACATGTCGCTACCCCAGGCTCAAACAGCGGATAGTCCTCAAAGCGTTCCCACGGGGGGATATCATTGGCAGCACAGCGATGATACCCACGGATGACCCCTCGGTAGGCCGGGCAGTCCGTCGCGGGCGCCTCGGCCGGCTGAAAGGCAACTGGCTCTTGCTGGATAGCGGACGCCGCCAGCAGGTCCCGCCAGGCATCACGATTCGGATTAGCTTTCCATACCTCAGCCATCCGCGCGGCTTTCAAGCATGCATCCTGGAACGGGTCGTAGTTGTCGCCTCGTGGCCGCAGCACTAAACACCACGGGTCGTCCTCGGTGACTACCCAGAGAAACGCGCCCAGCTCCCGCGCTGAGATTACGTAGCTGTCGCCCACCCCTACCCTACCTTTGTGTAATAGACCCGCCTCTCGCAGAACTGCATTCAACAGCTCCGGATAAACATACTGCATTCTTCTACCACTGGTGGTATATGTTGCATGCCGGTTAGCGGGATCAATCGCTGACAAGTACGGGACATTACGGGCATCTTCAACAGCATGAATGTTCGTCACAGCGTTGACACTGACCCCCAACAACAGAAGCTTGCCATCACGCTCCATTAGCCTGAAGAACGGCGAATCCTTACCGCACGGAGTCTGGCTATAACGGTGACCGGCGAGAAGGAAGCGGGCGTCGCCCCCCACTCCCACCCACGAGTGAGTCGGATGACAACTTCGCAACGAGTCCGGCTGCTGGCGAACAGTCTCACCAATAACGCCCGTAGTGCCCTCTTCGCGACTCGGGCACAGGTCCTGCGGGTGACAGGTCTGGCACTGGGTCAATGCATACTGCTCCGAACGGATTGCGCCGCGGAATGAAGGAATGATCACTGCACCCTCAGGCCCGGTAACTTCACGGAGTGCGGAGACTACAGTTTCGGGCCCACCTTCCACTACCCCCAGCGCCGAGAGCGAGGCGTGTACCATCAGATGGCACGGGGGACTTAAACCCAATCTCTCCAGAGCGTCCACCAATGCGGCTTTGTCTACCATTCCTCTTATACTAGTCATCAGTCCTCCCTTTCGGCAAGAAACTATCTCAGAGGACACGAACTGGCCACAATCCAGCCTATGACTTAGCGCTACCCAGCTCGAAAGTGAATTCGCAAGCTACGATAGCCAGTTACCTGCCTGAGACCTGGTCGGCAAATTCGTCCAGGAGTTTTCGGCAGTCCGTACTTATGCTGACTACGTCAGCACCAATACTGAAGAAGCGGTAGCCCATGTCCAGATACTTGCCCACCTCGCTGGCAGGTCCCACAAGGCCAGCAAACTTGCCATTAGCCGCAGCAACTTCGGCAATGCGTTTGCGCGTCTCAGTGATAACGGGATGGTCCCATTGCCCGGGGGCACCGATGCCATGACTGAAGTCGCCAGCGCCGAACAGGAGTATATCATAGCCATCAAGGGCAGCGATGGCCTCTAATTCGTCCAGCGGCTCAGGATCCTCAATCTGAAAAATAATGAACCTTTCGCGGTTTGCCTGCTGGAGATATTGGACAAAATCAATTCCACAGAACCCGCCATCGGCATTGCCACCATCCACAGGGCGCCGCCCCACCGGCTGGAAGCGCAGCATATGCACTACGTTTTTCGCATCTTGCAGGCTCATAATATGCGGGACCATAACCCCCGTGGCATCCATCTCCAGTGGCCTGATGTAGTCACTGTAGCCCCCTCGGGCTACGCGCACCAGGCAGTCGACGTCATAGGCCTTGGACGCCCAAATCTGGCTCTCTATGGCCGACCAATCATTGGGCACATGCTCCATATCCGCCCAAACACAGTCAAAGCCTGCCCGAGCGGCAATCTCCGCGGCGCGCCCGCAACTTAGGTTAAGTTTATAGCAATTCACTACCTCGCCTGCACGAAGCTTCTGTAATACTCGGCTGCGTCTCATTTCCATCGTTCTACTCTCCTTTAATCTCGGTTACTGCTACCTTTCGCTCCTCCTCGTGGCTGCGAATGCAAGCTATGAGCATCTACATCAATTGTACTATTTCCGCAAGCGGAAATGGAGAAACGGCGATACATTGGCATCAATAGGCTCATAACAGCCCGTCGTCAAGAGATAAGCCGCGCAAAGGTTGAGTGAGCTACCGGGCCTTTGAGCATTTCACGCACGTTGCCAGCAGCAAGCGCCGCCGCTATTTCCGCAAAGACCTCATCAATCGCCGCACCGTATAGATCGACAATCTCATCAGTGTGCCCGAGGCTGGCAACAATGCTGGTACCAGCCAGGAAGCCGCGCTCGAGCATAAGCTGTGTGTACAAGGTGCGCAGCTCCTGACCCAATTCATGTTCAAAGCTGAAGCTTGCCATACAGGGATACGCCTCTGGCACGACTACTGGAAGACCGTGCTTCTGTGCATATTGCTTCCAGTAATCCTGCACCCGCTTACCAATGTGAGCCGTATGGTCGGGCACGTTAATCCTCTGCATTTTGTCAAGTGTGGCCAGGGCAGCCGCCGGCCCCACGCTCTCGGTCCAATAAGTACTGCTAATAAAGGAGTAGTTGGCACCCTCCATCGCTTCTCGGGTGCCAATGACCGCACCAATCGGGTGGCCGTTACCTAAGGCCTTAGCGAAAACCGCCATATCAGGATTCCGTACTGGTGCGCACCGTCGCGCACCAACTCCAGGAAGCCCGGCTCCGGGTCGTGAGAACGGCACGGCTCCATTATCACGGCAGCCAGCCGATCACCATAATTATCCAAGATGGTCTGGAACTGTTCGCGGTTATTGTAAGTGAAGCTAACCGTTGTCCCACGCAGTTCCACAGGCACGCCCAAGGGGTGCAGACCGGGCAGTGCATGGCCCCGCAAAGCATCGACCTCGCCAAGGTTGGCGGCCAGATACCAATCATGCCAACCGTGGTAGCCGCAGACTGCGACCATTGACCGATCAGTAGTGGCGCGGGCAATGCGTATGGCAACAGAGACGGCTTCGCCACCGGCCCGAACAAAGCGAACCTGCTCGGCCCAGGGGTGAATCTCACATAGCCGATCCGCCAGTTCCACCTCCTCCGGTGGGTTCAGGGCGCACATACTGCCCAAGTTAATCCGTCGCTGTACCGCCCGGGTAACATCCGGGTCGCGGAAGCCCAGCAGGCATGCACCGACACTGCTCGTTGACATATCATAGTAGTGCCGCCCATCCAGATCCCATATCTCGCAGCCCCGGGCCTCGCGGAAATATGGCGGCCACTGATCGGGCGCCTGCATTTCTGGTCGCTTGCTAACCAGTTGCGTTCCGCCCGTAATTCGCTGCTTGGCGTGCGTATACAGCTCCTGGGTAACAGTTCCAGACTCCTCTTTCATTCCCAACAACCGCAGGGCATTGTCACAGAAGATATCCTGGATATCCTGCTCATTCAGGCCGAAATTGTCCGCTACTTCCTGCATAGCGCGCAGCGACTCCAGGCCCACCAGAGTAGGATTAGCCAGCACCTGGTTACTGTCCCAATCCAAAGTATCCCACTGCACCCACGCAAAGCCATCACCAATAGTCACAGATCTACCCCGTATCTCGGAGACCGGAAAGTCGCTGCCCCACATAACCCGGCGCGGTCCAAATTCCTTCAGGATAGCGATGATGGCCGTGGTTTCGCAGATGCCCGAAGTATCGAACCAGACATTCTCCAGCCCCCTCAACGCGGGCAAGCCCTTGACCGTGTTAGGGGCATGAAAACCACGAGCTGCGTGCGCCAAGACCAGTTTTGCCTGAGGATATTTCAGACACATTTCCCGGATCTCACGCTGGTTGTCCGGATCGGCCAGTGCCTGTACCCTGACCATATGCAGAGTAATGACCAATTGGCGCTCATGAGCTAACCGCCATGCCCATTCCGGCAAAAAGCTATTCAGAGGCGCCTCAAAAGTAGGCTTCTGTTCGCTGAATAGATGGTAGGGTTTAAATCCCACAATCTGCGGATTCTCCAGATACTTACGGACCCTCTCTGGATCGTAATAGGGAGCAATCAGCAGCAGGCCCCGGCTTTCGGGCCAACTCCGCAATTGTTCAACCATAAATTCGTTAGGCCCGTCTAGGCTTGAATCATCCTGAGTGGTCGGTACAAAAGGCATAGGAAAGAAAAGCCCACCCACCACTTCTGATTTGCCAAAGAGTCTGGCCATATGCTCGCGCCAAACCTCAACGGTTACCTCCTCAGGGCCTAGGGCCACAAATCCGGTATTGTCAGCGAGATCAGCAACCCGATAGATGTGGGCATGTGCGTCGAATAGCCTATCGGGCAAAAACGATTGTAGCTCTGCGGTCACTTTTGCGTCGAGTTCATTGTAGTCCCAACCAGGAATCACTTGTGATCACACTCTCTGCAACTATATTATTGTGCTATTGTGAGCAGCGGATAATACCTACCATGGAGTAGGTAGGATAGGGGTCTTCATTCCATCGCTTGCTGTTTTCTGCGTACCAACTGGTAGGTCAGTCCTTCGGTCTTTTCAGGGGGAGGAGCAGTCCATAGATAGCTTAGTAGCATTCCGGTAACTACGGTCACCAGACAGCCGATCACACTATATAACATAAACGAGATCTCGGTACCGAAACCTACGTAAAGCACAGTGCCAAAACCAAGGGCTGCCCCAATAAAGCTGGCCGGAGCAGTGGCTCGGCGAGTGAATATCGCCAGCAGGAATATGCCCAGTAGAGGTCCC
>JALGTJ010000323.1 GCA_029821415.1 Candidatus Zipacnadia bacterium | reverse complement strand
CCTAACCTTCGCGATCATTCGGTCACCGCGATAGATACCGTACTCCGCGCCCGGAGCGGGACGCATATCAGCGGGGAAGGCCAGCTTGATCGTCTGCTGCTCGACGGGAATCGCCGCTTCGTAGCCGGGAACATCGCCGCGCGCCTGCTCGAGCCGTTTAATCAATTCATCAGCGGCACTGTCCGCTGCCGAGCCGACCAGTGATTCCCTGATGCCGCTGGTTATATAGCCTCCCCCGACATAGCCGACTTTGGGGAAGACCACTCCGATGCCTTTGAGCTTAGATTTGGAGCTGGTGATTTCGCCCAGGGGCCGAATAACTCCGGTGCCAGCATCAATGATCTGGTTAGCGGCGGCGTTGTAGTCTTTGACATCCACTCGTGCGGTCAGCTTAAGTATGGCACTGGCACCATAGAGCTTGTTCTGGGGAGGTACAGTGGTCGGGTCAACTCCGGGTAGATTCTGCTCCTGGCGAATGGCCTGGAGTGCCTCGCCCCGCGCCAGCACGGTGAAGCCATGCTCAGCCAGCTTCGCTTCCAGTAGGGCGGGCAACCACTTACGCAGTTCGTTACTGTATCGCCCCTGCATTTGGAGCTGCATTACCACGATTCGCTGGGCAGGGATCGCCGGGCCAGTCGTAGAGGCGGCACTGATGGCCTGACTATCCTCCGTAGTACCCGCTGCTGGGGCCTCTTCGGCCAACACTGGCAAAGCAACCAGCCATAGCAGACCAATGGATACTATCAATATCCGCTTCATAGTCCCACCTTCCTCTTTGAGCCTGTTATGACGCTCTCCTCATAAACTATAGACGTTCGTGGCCGCATATAGTTTCGTTGAATACTGATCCCGATAGCCCGATACGGAAACACCAGCATTATGCGGAGGAAACTCCCGCCAGATGGCGAAAGCAAAAGCAGCACAGGCAACTTAGTGGTAACCGAGGGTTATTGCTATGGTCGTTATAATGAAACCGGGCGCCGAAGCCGACGTAATCCAGCGTGTTATCAGCAAAGTTGAGGCATCAACACGGTCATCGCCGTCATCGGTGACCGCACTCAGGAGGCGATGGATACCCTCCAGAGCATACCAGGTGTGGATCGGGTGGTACCGATCTTGCGGCCCTACAAGCTGGCGGGGCGCGAGGTCAAGCCGGAGGCAACTGTCGTCAATGTCGCCGATGTGGCCGTAGGGGGGGAAGCCCTAACCATCATTGCTGGGCCCTGTGCCGTGGAAAGCCGCGAACAGTATCTGACGACAGGCCGATATGTCAAGCAGGCTGGTGCCCATATCCTCCGGGGCAGTATCTACAAACCCCGCACCTCTCCGCACGACTTTCAAGGCTTGCACGAGGAAGGGATTGAGCTGCTTGCCGCAGCTCGCGAAAAGCTGGGAATGCCCATAATTACTGAGGTACCGACATCTTCCAGATCGGGGCACGCAATATGCAGAACTTCGCGCTGCTATCTGAGGTAGGGCGAACCAACAAACCCGTGTTGGTCAAGCGCGGGATGAGCGCAACTATTGACGAACTACTCAACGCTGCAGAATATGTCTTGATGGGCGGTAACGAACAGGTGATCTTGTGCGAGCGAGGCATCCGCACCTTCGAGACCCAGACGCGTAACACCTTGGACATCTCGGCAGTGCCTGTCATCAAGCAGTTCAGCCATCTCCCTGTAATTGTCGATCCCTCCCATGCTGCCGGTGAGGCCTGGCTGGTTCCGGCCCTGAGCAAAGCCGCGCTGGCAGCCGGTGCCGATGGACTGATGATTGAGACTCACCCTTCCCCCCAGGACGCTTTGGTAGACCGGCCGCCGGCTGTAACCAGCTAAGAGTAGATTAGTGATGGCCGATACTACATCTCTACGGAGGTAGTTTCAATGGACGATCAAGTCAGAATAGCAATAATTGGATGTGGCGGCATTGCGGGGGCGCACCTCAACGGTTACCAGCAACTTCAAGAGGCAGGCTACGATCGCTTTCGCATCGCCGCGCTGTGCGATACTTCCGAGCAGAATCTATCACGCTTTGCAGCGAATGTGGAGGAGAAGCTGGGCTATACGCCCGACCGCTACCCCAATGTTGAGCAGATGCTGGATGAGGCGCAGGTTGATGCCGCCGACATCTGCTTACCGCATACCTACCACCATACTGCAGCGATCCCGTGCCTGGAGGCCGGCCTGGACTGCATGGTGGAAAAGCCGGTGGGCATCACGATCAAAGCCGGGCAGCAAATAATTGCCGCAGCTCAGAAAAACGACCGAATTGTGGCCACTGCTGAGCAAGTGCGGCGGGATATCGGCGCGCGGGCCGCAAACTGGGCGATAAATGAAGCAGGACTTATCGGCGAGCCGCTGTTCTTTGGCTTTGACGTCAAGACATGGATGGAGCTGGACCTGGAGTCTTATGCATGGCGCTGGCGCCATAGCAAGTTATTGAGTGGTGGGGGAATGGTCTTTGATGCCGGCGCCCACTTTGCTGATATGATGCTGCACCTATTTGGCGACATAGAGGAAGTCACCTGTACCCTGAAGACATTTGATACCCCCATCATTGATATGCCGGGAATCGGCCCGCGGCCACGCGATGTAGAAGACTACTGGGTGGTGACGCTCAAGTTTGCCAGCGGGCTATTCGGCCACTGGAGCTACTCACGCGCAGCGCAAGCGTACCATATCAACTCCTCGTACGTATGGGGAACCGAAGGGGCTATTAAGGATCGCCAGGAATGGATGCATCCATTCCAATTTGGTGGGGATATAGAACTGACCGACGGAACTAAGATTCCCTACGAAGAGATAGAGAAGCAGTATCTATGCCTATTGAGTGCTGGGACTTCGTGGAATCAGTGGCTGAGCGACGGCCGCCGGAGATTGACGGGGAGGCCGGCCAGCGCGCCAAGGCTGTCTGCTGCGCGCTGTATGAGGCAGACCACGCTGGGCAACCTGTCAAAGTCGCCGACGTGCTGAGCGGCAAGGTGAGTGCCTACCAGGATGAAATAAACGAGTATTGGAGCATCTGATAGAGATTCAGACAAGCAAACCGCTGGGATGAGCCAGGCCCCCGTAGGGGTGCGCATGTGCGACTGATCACTGCGCAGCGCAGAGTTATTGGTAAGTGCGTGTACCAGAGAACACCAAAGGCTCGTTGCCAGGACGACAGGCCTCTGCCGACAGCCCTAGCATTACTTGCACCGCACCAGCGACTTAGTTATACTATGCGACGAAGTTCATATCAAGAAGGGCTGCAGCCTGCAAATGCAGGCTGCAGTTTCGCTGAAAGGTGATTCACCGTGACCGAGATCAAATGTACAGCTACAAATGTAGGACCGACCGTGTTTTCTGCGGATGTAAATGGTTTTAAGTTGTTGTCCGATGCGCCGCCGTCAGCGGGGGGAACTGGTGCGGCGATGAC